>CAMFJT010000024.1 GCA_945957125.1 uncultured Rhodospirillales bacterium
GGAACTTCTTCATGCACTCGGGATATGCGTCAGATTAATCGCTCGATGCTCTAGCTGCCGCTGACCGGCGTGTTGCTCCAAAGGCGCTCGCCGTAGGCGCCGGCCACGCCGGCATCGATCTGGGCGGCGACATCCTCGCCGGCACCGATCCGCGGCGCGATGATCTTGCCGAAGGAGATGCGGCCCGGCGCCGGCCACTTCTCGGGCTTCCACAGATTGGCGCGCACGATCGAACGGGCGCAGTGGAAATAGCAATGCTTGATGTGGACGCGCGTGGCCAGCAGCGCGGGCTTGCCGAGCGACGAGAGCGATTCGACCAGATCGGCATCGTCGAACACTTCCGCCGTGCCGGAAATGCGCAGCGTCTCGCCGGTCGCCGGTACCAGCGCGATCATGCCGATCTTTCCGTTGGTGACGATGTTGCTGAGGCCGAAGGCGAGATTGTTGCCGATCCGCTCGGGGATCAGCAGCGTGCGCGGATCCTCTACCCGGATGAAGCCCGGCTCGTCGCCCTTGGGCGAGACCTCGATCGTGCCATCGGCCGCCGTGGTGCTGACCAGCGCGAACGGGCAGCGCTTCAGGAAGTCGATCGACTGATCGTCGAGCGCGTCGAGGATCTTGCTGCGCGTCGCCGGTCGCGGCTCTGCAATGACGCGGCGCAGGTCGGCAAGGGAAGTCAGGCGGGCCATGACGGTCTCCGTTCGCTATGAAGCCCTCGTGCCGGCGGGTCCGTGCGGGCGGAAGCTTCTTTTCGCAGCAACCCGGCGACGTTGGCAACAGCGGCGGCGCGCGAGACGCAAGGTCGCCGCAGAGCTAGGGCATTCCCGCCGGCGGCGAGCGTGTCGAATCCCCTGCGCCCGGCGGGGGAAAGCGGGGGAATGGATCGGTCATGCCGCGCGGATCGAAGCGATCGCCGTAGCGTGGAGCGGGACCACCCTGTATGGGACCGCGGAAATCGGGTCCCCGGCCGGAATTGCGATCGCCGAAACCGGAACTCTTCACGGCTCCATCGGCCCTGCCGTCGGCCCCTCGCGCGCCGAGACCTTCGAGCATGCGCATCTGCTCGGAGAACGCTCCCCGCGGTGCCGCGACGGGGGCCATCGGACCGTGCCCGACCGTTGTGCTGACCTGCCATCCCGGTGCGGTGACGGTCTGCGTCAGTCCGGCACCCGTCATCGTCATCTGGTGACCGAAGAGGAAGGTCGCCGTGGTCTCGTTCGGCTCGACCTTGAACAGCACGATCCCACCGCGAATGCCGATCGTGCCCGATGGCGTGTTGACGGTGATCGGCACCGTCTTGCTGATCCGCCCGCCGACCAGCCGGAACACGCCCAGCGACGCCGTCAAGCCGAGCTCGCCGAGCCGCCGATCGTTGTCGTAGACGAACCGGTCGAGCGTCAGGCGGGCCTGTGGACCTACCGTCAGGGCCGTGCCGTCGAGGAACAGGAGATGCGCGCGGTCGGCGGCGCCGGTCGTCACCAGCTCGCCCGCTTGCAGGTCGATGCCGACCCGCAATACGCGTTCCTGCTCGGCGGGAGGCTTGCCCAGCGGCTGACCGGCAGTCGCCGAGGCGATGCCGATCGGTTCAGATCGTGCCGGCGCCGTCGCCGACAGCGATGTAATGGCCAGGAGCACGGCCGCGAGAGTCTCGAAACGCATCGTCACCGCGGTGATTACGACTGCGTCGCAGTCTCCATCCCCGATATGGCGAAAAAAAGCCGGGCATCGTGTCCGATGCGGTATGCCCGGCCAGACCGCACTTCATCGGAAATGCGGGGCGATCTCGCGCATGAAACGGTCCATCTGCTCTTTCACCAGCGCGTGCGGCTTCTGGCCGTAGTTGAAATAGAGGATCACCTCGGCGACGCCGGAGGCCTCGACCGTCTTCAGCGTATCGACGATGTGCTGCGGGCTGCCGCACAGGATCGACTTGTCGGTCAGCTTCTCCGGCCGCATGTCGCGCAGGATGTTCACGATCTCGACGAAGTACTTGTAGGTCGGCGGCACCTTCTCGCCCGACGAGGACGGGAAAGCCGCGATCAGCGCGTCCTGGAAGTAGCGTACCAGCGCCTCCTTGCCGTAGCGCTCCTCCTCCGGCGTCGAGGCGATGTGCACGAAGTAGGAGCACATGGCCCGCCGCATCGGCCGCTTGAAGGCGGTCTCGCAGGTCTCGCGATAGACCCGCACCGCATCAGCCAGCGACCCGTAGACCATGGCCGCCGCGAACGGCGCATAGATCACGTTCCAGTCGTTCTTCGCCGCCAGTTCCATCGAGGGCCGCGAGAAGCAGGCCACGTAGGGCCGAAGCGGGCTCTGCGCCGGCTTCGGGCGCACTTCGACATCGTTGAATTCGTAGAACCGGCCCTTGTGCGACCACCTGCCGGGCTCGGTCCAGGCCCGCCACACGATCTCCAGCCCCTCCGCGAACAACTCCGCGGAGTCGTCGAACGGCATCTGGAAGGGATCGAATTCCTTGCGGTCGTAGCCGCGGCCGGCCGCGAAGTCGACTCGCCCGCCCGACAGGAGATCGAGCGTCGCCCATTCCTCGGCGACATGCAGCGGATGGTGGACCGGCAGCAGCGTCACGGCAGGGGCCAGCCGCAGCCTGGTGGTCGCGCCCGCCAGCTGTGCCAGCATCGCCAGCGGCGAGGCGTTGACGCCCAGCAGGTTGAAATGATGCTCGCCGATCCAGGCCGAGTTCAGCCCGACCTTCTCCGCGTACAGCGCCTCGGCGAAGATGTCCTTGATGAAGTCCTCGGCCGAGCGCGTGTTGCCGGGATAGCGGTTGTCGCTCAGCGTGAAGTAGCCGAAGTCCATGATGCCCCTCCCTGCCTTTTGCGGGGCAGGATAGGCGCTTGGGCATTATTTGCAAATGCAAATAATCAACCTTCCTCCTCCCCCGTCACACGGGGGAGGCCGGGTGGGGGGCGAGCGACGCGGCCGATATATCCGATCTCGGATCATGATCTTCGAACTGGCGGCAGTTCCACTGTGGCCTTCCCCCACCCGGCCTCCCCCGTATGACGCAGGGCTGTCCGGGGAAATTGGAGGGAGCCATTGAGTTCATGCTCCTCTCCCCCGATAGGGGGAGAGGAGCATGAAGCGCGGCGACCCTGGTCAGACCTTTGAATCCTGCGACGGCAGCGAGAGAATAGAATTCCACGGGATTGCGGATCGACGCCTCACCCCAGCTTGTTTCCCCGGACAGCCCTGCGTATGTCGGGGGAGGAGGAAGAGGGGAGTCAAGGCTCGGTCACCACGTCTTGCCGCCGGCCACCTTGCCCTTCGCCTGCTCGTAGCGCTCGATCTCGGTGGCGACGGCTTGCGCCGACTCGGCACCTGCGGTCTCGTGCTTGGCGGTGGCGTTGTCGTAGCTCGCAACCCGGAGCGCGTTCGACTGGCGCTGGAAGCGCGGATGGACGTAGCGCGCCATCAGCTCGTAGCTCCTCTTCGTCGCCTCCCAGTCGGCCCAGTTGTGCGCCAGCAGCAGCACCGCGCCGAAGCCGCCGTTCGAGCCCTGCCACAGGCGCTCGAAGTGGCGCACGCAATCGTCCGGCGTGCCGATGCAGGCGAGCCCGCTGCTGGTCAGGTACTCGACCGGATCGGCGATGCCGGGCGGCACGATCGGGAAGGTCGCCACGTCGGTGAAGTACTTGCAGAAGTCGGCCAGGCCGTGCGCCATGTCGGCGCGCGCCTTCTCGCGCGTTTCCGCGACGTGCGCGAAGGTGACGATGCGCCACTTCGAGCGGTCCGCCACCTTGCCGGCCTTGCGCGCCTCCTCCTCGTGGATCGACCAGTTCTTCGCGTGGCCGAGCAGCGCCTCGTCCGACGTCCCGCCGATCGACAGCATGCCGATGCCGTGCTTGCCCGAGGCCACCGCGCCGACCGGCGAGCGCGAGCAGGCGACCGCCATCTCCATGGCCGGCTGCGAGTACGACATGAGCTGCAGCCGCGCCTCGTTGAGCACGAACCAGTCGGTCGTGCGGCTGACCGTGCCGCCCTTCATCAGCTCGACGATGCAATCGAGCGACTCGTTCATGCGCCGCCGCTGGTCGGCCGCCTTCAGGCCGATCTTGTCGGCGTCGTAGATCAGCGCGCCGGGGCCGACGCCGAACATCGCCCGCCCGCGCGCCATATGGTCGAGCTGCATCATCCGCGAGGCAAGCGTGAACGGGTGATGGTAGGGCAGCGAGACCACGCCGGTGCCGAGGCGGATGTTGCGCGTGCGCTGGGCGGCAGCCGCGAGGAACATCTCGGGGCAGGCGATGATCTCGAAGCCACCCGAATGGTGCTCGCCGATCCAGGCCTCGTGGTAGTTCAGCCGGTCGAGATGCTCGACCAGCTCCATGTCGCGCTCGATGGCGAGCGTCGGGTTCTCGCCCAGCGCGTGGAACGGGGCGAGGAAGATCCCGGTGCGCAGATAACGATCTTGCATTGTGTGTCTCCTTCGATGCGTGTCGTGTCAGACCGTCCTGAAACCGCCGTCCGCCATGACGATGCAGCCAGTGACGTAGGCCGACATGTCCGAGGCGAGGAACACCGCCGGGCCGGCGATGTCCTCGGGCTTGCCGGGGCGGTTGAGCGGTGTATGGCGCATGACGTTGGCGACCATGTCGGGATTCTTCGCCCGCGCCTCGGCATTGATCTTCGTCTCGATCATGCCGGGACCGATGGCGTTGACGCGCACGCCGTCCTTGCCGAGTTCCGCCGCCAGCGCCCGTGTGAAGCCGAGCACGCCGTGCTTGGAGGTCGTGTAGGCCGCCGAGTTGGGCCAGCTCACATGCACGAACGACTGGATCGAGCCGATATTGACCACCCGTCCCTTGGTCGCGCGGAGCTGGTCGAGGAAAGCATGGGTGACGTTGAACATGCCGTCGAGATTGATCGACAGGATGTCGTCCCAGTCCTTCGCCACCGCGATCGGATCGCCGGTGATCGGGTTGCGCCGGTTGATGCCCGCATTGTTGACCAGGATCGAGATGTTGCCGCCCCTGGCGATCTCCGCCGCGACGGCCTTGCAGGCCTGCCGATCTGTCACGTCGAGCCTCATCGACGAGGCCCTGCCGCCCGCCGCCGTGACGAGCCCGACCGTCTCCTCGGCGCCCGCCGGATTGCTGTCGAGCACGATGACCCGCGCCCCTTCGCGCGCATAGGCCTGGCAGATCCCCTGCCCGATGCCCGATCCGCCGCCGGTCACTGCCGCGACATGCCCTTCCAACAGACCCGCCATTTCGTTTCCTCCTTTTCAGCCCGTCGTCCCGAGCGTAGCCGAGGGACCTCGTCTGCACATCAAGGCAGCTACCCATGGAGAGAAGGTCCCTCCACTCCGCTTCGCTCCGGTCGGGACGACGGCGGGGCGTTCCCCCTCCCGTCGTCCCGAGCGCAGCCGAGGGACCTCCTCTCCACATCAAGGCAGCTTGCCCCACTCCGGTCGGGACGACGGTACTCTCTACCCTTCCAGCTCCTCGATGTTATCGTAGAGGCGGCGCAGGGCGCGTTTGAGCACGGCCGCTTCGCGCGCGGTGAAACCGGCGAGGGCGACGGCCTCGTAGCGGTCGGCGATCGGCAGGATGCGGCGGGTCAGGCGGCGGCCGGCGGCGGTGACGTGCAGCGCCACGACGCGCGCGTCGGCGGCGTCGCGGCGGCGCTCGACAAGGCCGCCACGCTCCATGTTGTCGACCAGGCGCGTGAGGGTAGAGACCTCGATCGAGATCGTCTTCGAGAGATCGCCCATCCGCCGGCCGTCGCTCTCGTGCAGGGCGGCCAGCACGCGCCAGATCTGCAGCGAGGCACCGAGCGGCCGCATCTCCTCGGCGAACGCGGCGGCGATGCGTGCGCCGGCGCGGTTCAGGAGGTAGGGCAGATAGGAATCGAGCGGCCCCATGACCGTTCCGCGCGCCTCACGGCTCCAGCAGGCGATGCACCATCGCCTCGCATTCGCCCGTCACCGGGCTCCTGAACCAGCGCTGCGCGTTGAGGTCGGGATCGCCGGAGTAGAGGCGTTCGTAGAGCCCGGCGCGCGAGCCGAACTCGGTGCCGGTCATGTCCCAGGCGAGCTTCATCAGCTCGAGGCGATGGCGAGCGTCGATCCCCGGCCCGATCAGCCATTCGTCCATCAGCCGGCCGACATCGGGATGGCCGTAATCCGCCTCGGTCATCGCCAGCACGCCCGAGCCGGCAGCCATGCGCAGCACGTCGGCCGCCTTGGTGTTGGCGTAGGGAAAGAAGAAGTTGGTGGCGGCATTGCCCGGGCTGCCGATCGCGCGCGCCTCGCTGACGCCGTCGCCTTCCGGCACCAGCCTGCCCTGCGCGAAGGCCTCGACCCGGCGCAGGATGTCGGCCATCGCACCCGAGCGGATGCCCTCGGCGATCGTCACCAGCGCGGTCAGCTCACCGATCGCGGCCTGGTAGCGGGGCGTCTTGTCCCGGCCGTTGGCGCGGGCGATCGCCAGCGCCATGCCGGTGAGGAAGCGCAGCTTCGCCGTCGAGCGCGTGCAGGCCTGCAGCGAGGTGTAGCCCGCGCGGTTGGCCATGATGCCGTTGTAGGCCTCGATGTCGCCGGCCACGATCGTGCGCTCGTTCGGCACGAAGACCTTGTCGAACATCAGCACCGCGTCGCCCTCGTCGAACCGGCTGCTCAGCGGTCGGTCGAAACGGCCCTGTCCGCGATGGAAGCTCTCGCGCGCCAGGGTGGTGAGGCCGGGTGCGTTCATCGGCACGACGAACGCCAGCGCGAACCGCTCCTCGCCCGGCAGGCGCGGATGGTACGGGCCGACGTAGCATTCGTTCGCCACCGGCGCGAGCGTCGAGAGCAGGCGGCAGCCGCTGACCACGATGCCGTCGGGCCGACGCTCGACGAGGTGCACGGCCTGCGACGGCGCGTCGGGCTTCGAGCGGTCCGACTGCGGATCGATCAGCGCGTGGGTGACCTGCAGGTCGTTGTCGCGGCAATGATCGACGATCCATTGCGCGCTCTCGGCCGCCGCGGTCTTGCCGATCATGCGCATGGCCACGACCGTATCGACCAGGAAACCCGACATGAAATCGGTCAGCCGGCCCATCAGCCCATAGGTTCGCATCGCGCGCAGGTGGTAGCAGCCGGCGAGCGCGCGCACCTCGTCCGCCGTGCGCGCCTCGAGATAGGTCTTGCTCACGGTCTCGCCCGTCCTGGGCGAAGCGAAGGTCAGGACATCTCGCCAGGCCGGCTCGTGCTGGTCGTCATAGAGCGACGCCAGCGTGCCGATCACTCCCTGCAGCGGCGCATAGCCGGTGACGTCGGTCACCAGCGCGCCGTCGATGTACAGCGTCCGGCCGTCGCGCAGCGAGTCGACGTATTGCTTCCCGGTCTTGATCGCCATGTCGCTATCCCTTTTCTCCTCCCCCGTCATACGGGGGAGGCCGGGCGGGGGAAAGCCTCGGTAAAGCGGGCGGAAGACCGCCGGGTTCGTTGACTTTTGCCCCCTTCCCGTCGTCCCGAGCGGAGCGAAGCGTAGCCGAGGGACCTGTTCATCCCGGCAGGCGTTGCATGAAGAGGTCCCTCCGCTGCGCCTCGCTACGCTCGGCTCCGGTCGGGACGACGGCCTTTCTTGATCAAGGCTAACGCCTATGCGTGGCGCGCCCCCAGCGAAGGCCCTACGCCGCCTTCGCGGCCGTCGTCACTTCAGCAAGAGTGATGAGCCAGTCGCGGAAGGCCTTGATCTTGCGCCGGCGGATCGCTTCCGGCGGATAGACTGCGTAGTAGGCGAACTCGGTCGCCATCTTGAAGTCGAACGGCACGACCAGCCGGCCCGCCTTGAGGTCGGGCGCGATCAACGGGTTGCGGCCGAGCGCCACCCCCAGCCCGTCCATGGCTGCCTGATAGGCGACCAGCGCGTGGTCGAACGTCACCCCGCGCGAGGCGTCGATGCCCCTGATCCCGGCAGCCGTCAGCCAGACCTGCCAGTCGTCGGGGAAGCTGCCGATATGGAGCAGCGTGAAGCGCCTGAGATCGGCCGGCTTCTTCAGCGGATTCGGGCCCTTGAGCAGCGACGGCGCGCAGACCGGCATCACGTCCTCGCCGACCAGCCGGTCGGCGACCAGCCCCGTCCACTGGCCGCGGCCGTAGCGGATGCCGATATCGACGTCCTCGCGCGAGAAATCGATCAAGCCGGTACCGGTCGAGATGCGCACGTCGATCTCGGGGTTGGCGCGCTGGAAGCCGCCCAGCCGGGGCACCAGCCACTTGGTGGCGAAAGACGCGGTGGTGGTCACGGTGAGATGCCCGCCGCGATCCTTCTGCAACAGCTTCTCCGTCGCCTCGTTGAGCTGGTCGAACGCGGCGCGGACCGACGGCAGGTAGGCCTGGCCGGCTTCGGACAGCAGCAGCGAGCGATTTCTCCGCACGAACAATTTTAATCCGAGCCTCTGCTCAAGCCCACGCACCTGATGGCTGATCGCGGCTTGGGTGACGCTCAATTCCTCGGCGGCATCGGTGAAGCTCATATGGCGTGCGGCAGCTTCAAAAGCACGCAATCCGTTGAGCGGCGGCAGGCTTCGCTTCATGGCTAAATCCCTTCGGAAAGAAGTGTCTTTCACATGAGGTAAAGTTATCAAAACAGGAGGAACGGTCGTTTGTAAAGAGGCATGCCGAGGCGCAAATCACCGTCATCAAGGACGTCAACTACTTGCTTCGGGAGAAGTCCCATGGCCGACATCTCGCTTCACTTCAGCTCCAAGGCGCCGCTGGCCGGCACCTACACCGCGTTCAGCCAGATCTTCCGCACCTGGCGGCGGCGCGCCCACGAACGGCAGGAGCTCGCCACGCTCGACCATCGCACGCTGCGCGATCTCGGCCTGAGCGAAGGGTCCGCCCGGTTCGAGGCGAACAAGCCTTTCTGGCGCGAGTAGATCATCGAATCCGGAGCCCGGGCCTGATTTTACCCTGCCAGGCCCATCCCTCTCCGGACACTGGCCGGCGGTCGACCCCTCAGCCTCCCTGTCGACCGCCGGCTTTTTCTTTGCCCGCGCCTTGCCCGCTTGCTAGAGCCCGCGCGTGCCGATCACCGACCTCCAGCTCCAAGCGCTCGCCCAAGAGGCCACGCAGCGGCTCACCACCGGCGATTTCGAAGGGGCCGAGCCGTTGCTCGCGCAACTCGTCGCGGTGCGGCCCAACGCCGGGCAGGCCCTGCACCTGCTCGGCCAGGCGCGGCTCAAGCTCGGCCGTTTCGCCGAGGCCCGCGAGCCACTCGAGCGGGCCGCGAAGTTTCTCCCGAAGGAGGTCGCCGCACAGATCAACTATGCGGGCTGCCTCACCGTGCTGGGCGAGCACGAAGCCTCGCTCTGGGCGCTCGATCGCGCCGCGAAGCTGAAGCCCGACGACCCCGCGATCACGCACAACAGAGGCCGTGCGCTCGAAGCGCTCGGCCGCGTCGAGGAGGCCGAACGGGCCTATGGCGATGCGCTCGCGGTCGACCATCGCCTGATGCCGTCGCTGATCGCACGGGCCGGGCTGCTCGAGGCGCGCGGCGACTGGATCGGCGCGCTCGCCGATCTCGACATGGCGCTGGTCAGTCGCCCCGACGACGCGCACCTGCGGCTGCGGCGCGGCGAGCTGTTGCTGCGGCAGGGCGACTGGATGCGCGGCCTGCCCGACTACGAGGCGCGGCTCGAGCTGCCCGACGAGCGCTATCGGCCCGCCCTGCCGCGCTGGCGGGGCGAACCGCTCGACGGCCAGCTGCTCGTCTATCCCGAGCAGCCCGACATCGACGGCGACGCGGCCCGGCGCGACACGCTGATGCTGGCCCGCGGCGTCGATGCCGTCATCCAGTGCGGCGAGATCCTGGCAGGCTGGCTCGCTGGACCGACCGTTCGCCGCGACGACCCGCTGACAGGCTTCGCCGCTGCCGCACCACTGCGCAGCCTGCCCTACCTGCTCGGCTGGAGCGCCGACGCTCCGCCGCCGCCACCAGCCTTGCGCGATCCCGGCGCCGGCGCCGCCCACGATCCGGTCGTCGGCGACGACACCTGGGAGACCCATCTCGCTGCCTGCCGCGGCATCGCGACGACGATCCGCCTGCCAGGGACGCCTGACTGGCTGTGGGGCCGCCAGGAGGGCGCATCGCCCTGGTACCGGTCGCTGACGCTCTTGCCGGAGCGCGGGCGTCCCGCCCACTCGGGCTCATGAGCGGGCGGGACGCCCGCGCTCCGGCAAGAGCGATGTAAAATCGCTTCCGTGCCGCATGGCCGGATGCGATATCGAGGACGATGAAGCCCCTGCACATCGCGGCATCCCTGCTGATCGCGGCGATCTGGGGCCTCAACTTCACGGTCATCCGCTTCGGGCTCGACGAGCTCACGCCGTTCGCTTTCGCCGGCTGGCGCTTCGTGCTCGGCGCGCTGCCGGTGCTCGTCCTGCCGCGGCCGGCCATCTCGTGGAAAGCGCTGGCCGGCACGGGCGTCTTCCTGTTCGCCGGACAGTTCGTCTTCCTGTTCTTCGCCATGGAGGCGGGCCTGCCGCCCGGCCTGTCTTCCGTGCTGGTCCAGCTCCAGGGACCGCTGACGCTGGTGCTGGCAGCGCTGTTCCTGAAGGAGCGCGCAACCGCGGGACAATGGGCCGGCCTCGGCGTGGCCATGATCGGCGTGATCGTGATCGGCCGTTCCGTCGAAGGCAGCGCCAGCCTGTTCGCCGTCGCCATCGCCCTGCTGTCGGCCCTGAGCTGGGCGGCCGGCAACCTCTTCCTGCGCGAAACGCGCGCCGCATCGGTGCTCTCCGTCACCGCCTGGGCCAGCCTGGTCCCGCCCCTGCCGCTGCTGGCGATCGGCGTCCTGCACGACGGATGGGCGCCGACCCTGGCGCCCCTCCTCGCTCCCACCTGGCGATGCTGGCTGGTGCTTTTCTACACCGTCGTCCCGGTGATGTGGCTGGGCTATCTGCTGTGGGGCACGTTGCTGCGCACCTATCCGGCCGGCAAGGTCGGTCCGGTCTCGCTGCTGGTGCCGTGCTGCGCGCTGGTCTTCTCCGCCCTGCTCACCGGCGAATCCGTCGGCGGCCTGCGGCTGTTCGGCGTCGCGGTCGTGCTGGGCGGCGTGGCGCTCGGCATCTTCGCCTCCACCAAGCGCCGCTGAAAAAGAAAACGGGAGCTGCTGCTCCCGTTTCCTCCCCAATGAGGCAGTCGGTAGCGGCGATGCCGGCACGACCGAGCTGCAGTCCAGATATACAGAAGTGTATCGTTGATGTCGCCGAACGTCAATCCGCAATCGCAATGCGACTTTCTTTTCTTGCTTCGCGGCTAAGCCTTTGAAAGACCGCACCATTCCGCGATGAAGAGAGCCGTCGCCTGGGTGATCTTCCGGACCGATTCCAGCTCCACCCGCTCATCGAAGCCGTGGATATCGTCGGATTTCGGACCGTAGACCAGGGCGGGAATGCCGGCATACAGCCCGAAGAAGCGATTATCGGCGGTGCCGGTCGAGGTCTTGTCCTCCAGCGCCGTCCCGAACACCGTCCGGTGGGCGTCGGCCAGGACGACCCGGACATGCTCGTGGTTCTTCAGCACGAAGGGTTCGGCCTGGAAGCCTTCCCAGGTCACGCTCGGCGGGTTGTTGCCGAGGAAGGGATCGTTGGCGGCGGCGCGACGGACGACGTCCTCGATCTCCTGGCGGCACTCCTTGAGCGTCTGCGTCGGCAGCACGCCCACCCGCATGTCGAAGGTGCACCACGACGGCACCGAGCTCGCCCAGTCGCCCCCGGCGATCTTGCCGACATTGAAGTTCACGGGGTGATGATGGGTGTGGAAGTGCGGATCGTGCGCCTTCTTCTCGTTCCATTTCTTCTCCAGCTCGCGCAGCTGCTGGATCAGCCGGAAGGCCGATTCGATCGCGTTCGACCCGGCGTCGGCCTTGTAGACGTGCACCGGATGGCCGGTGACCTTGACCTGGAACCACATCACGCCGACCTGCGCGACGGTCAACACGCCCGACGACGGCTCCGGAATCAGGGCGGCGTCGGCGCGATAGCCGCGCTGCAGGCAGGCGAGCGCGCCGTTGCCGGTGCATTCCTCCTCGACCACCGACTGCTGGTATACGTCGGCGGCCGGCTGGTAGCCGAGCGCCCGCAGCGCGCGCAAGGCATAGAGATTGAGGATGATGCCGGCCTTCATGTCGCCGGCGCCGCGGCCGTACATCCAGCCGTCCTTCACGACGGCATCGAACGGATGACGCGACCACATCTCGTGCGGGCCTTCCGGCACGACGTCGATATGGCCATTGAGGATGAGGGACCGGCCCTTGGGCGATTGCGGCCGCCAGCTACCGACCACGTTCCACGCATCGTCGTAGTCGAGGCTGTGCGGCGAGTACCCCGGCAGGTGCTTGAGATCGTCGATCTTGATCTGCCAGCGGTCGACGTTGAGCTTATCTTCCTTGTACAGGCGGGCCATCATGTCCTGCGCCGGCGCCTCGCGGAACCGCGTCGACGGTATCCTCACGAGATCGGCCAGCACCTTGGTCTGATCGTCGAACTGGCGATCGACCTGGTTCATGATCTGCGTCTTCAACGCCTCTTCGAGCATCGTCCAACTCCCCTGCGGCAACCGTCACGCCTTAGCCCGTGATCGGCGCCCGCACAATGTCCGGCCGGGCCTTGGCGACACCCGCCAAAGTTGCAAGAATGACGCCATGAAATCCTTGCTCGCCGCCTTCCTGGCCCTCGCCTTCGTCACGGCCGCCGCAGCCAAGCCACCCCAGACCGAAGAAGAGCGCAACGCTGCCCTGCGCTCCCTGACCTGGCGTGACGGCGAGGCCCTCGCTCTGCCTCTCTCGCACGGCACGCTGCACGCGCCGGAGGGCGTACGCCAGCTTCTTGGCAAGGATGCCGCGGCGCTCTGGGAGGCGCTCAATGGCGTCGACGCGCCTTCGGGCATGGAAGCGTCGCTCTTCGACCCAGGGACCGAAGCGCTGGTCTTCTTCCAGAAGCTCGGCAGCGGCTACGTCAAGCTCGACGACTGGGAGGAGGTCGATGCCGACGCCATGCTGAAATCGGTCTCGGAGAATACCGAGGCGGACAATGCGCGGCGCAAGGCGGCCGGCATTCCCGGCCTCCATGTCGTCGGCTGGCGCGAGAAGCCGCATCTCGACCGGGCGACGAACACGGTACGCTGGTCGTTCGAGGCGCGCGACGAGGAGAATGGCGAGCTGGTGAACAGCGTCGCGCTCGTACTGGGGCGCGACGGCTTCGAGAAGCTGATCTGGGTCGGCGCGAAGAAGGATGCCGGCGACAACGACCTGTTGAAAGTGGCCCAGGCAAGCTTCGCGTTCCCGCTCGGCGGCCGCTACGACGATTTTCGCGCGGGAGACAAGGTGGCGGAATACGGCATCGCAGGGCTGGTCGCGAGCGTGCTGGGCGCCAAGGTCGCGGCCAAGCTCGGCCTGCTCGCGCTGGCCGCCGTCTTCGCCAAGAAGATCGGCGTCTTCCTCCTCGTCCCGCTGTTCGCCGCCGCCGCCTGGATGAAGCGCAGGTTCACCCGCAACAAGTCGGGCTAGACCCGGTCGATCAGGGCCCCCTGGCGACGCAGGACGTTTCTGGCATCGTCGATCTCGATGCCGCCGCGGTCGGCAAACAGCGCGGCGGCGACGCCGGCCGCCTGTCCCGTGGCAAAGGCCGTGCCCATGACGCGCAACGACGCGCCAGCCATTCGGTCGGCATCCGCCAACCGGCCGGCCGCGAAGAGGTTGGGCGTATCGCGGCTCATCAGGCACCCCAGCGGGATCGGATAGGTGCCCTTGTCGGGCGGGTAGACGAAGGTGCTCTCGAGGGTCTCTCGATCGTGCCATTCGACGCCCCACGCGCCGAGCGCGACGGCGTCGTCGAACGCGCGGCCCGCCACGATGTCCTGCCATGCGAGCGGGCGGACGGCATCGATATGCCGTGATTCGCGCGTGCCGAATTCGGGACCGGTCGAGACGAGATGGGCGTTCTCGCAGCCCGGGATCGTGCGGATCGCGTCGAGATAAGCCCATGCCTGCTCGCGACCGCGCCGCTCGGCATCCGAGAAGCTTCCGGCGTCGCGCGGATCGTAGTCGACCGAGGCGACGTAGCAGACGAGGTCACCCGACATTGGCAGGCGCGCGATCACGCTGCGATCCTTGGTGAACGGGCCCGCACCGCGTGCGACGGCCTGCGCGAGGTGGTCGGCGGTAACGACGACCTCCTTGCCGATGCCGCCGAACCGCGTTCCGAGCGTACCGAGATTGACTTTGCCCTCGTTGCCGTAGCGCGTCGACGCGCCCGCCAAGAACGCAAGATCGCCCTCGCCGCTGGCGTCGACGAAGGCGCCTGCGCGCACGGTGTGGCGCCCGCCATGATCCTGCCAGAAAACAGCGACGATCCGACCGTCCTGCCGGGTCGCACCGCCGACGAAGGCGTGCAGCAACACGTCGACGCCAGCCTCCGCGCAGAGTTCGTCGAGCACGCGCTTCACCGCCTCCGGCTCGAAAACGACGAACACGCCGCGATGGCGCTGCGGCCCGGTGACCGCGCCGAACCGGCGCAGGCGCTGCATGACCTCCTCGGCGACACCGGCCACGGCTTGGCGCGGTGGGTCGCCCAGCGTGTAGAGGCCGCAATAGGTGACGACGTTGCGCAGCGTCGAGGCGCCGCCTAGACAGCCGGCGCGCTCGATCAGCAGCGTCCGCGCGCCGCACCGCGCCGACGCGACCGCGGCAGCCACGCCCGCGCTGCCGCCGCCGACGACCGCAACGTCGTAGTCTGTCGTCATTCGAAATTCCCCATTGGTTTCAGCGGGCCCTGTGCCGGCGGGCCGCCCTTTATATGCAGTGGTTCTGATTAAGGGCGCGGACCAAAAGGTTGTGCCTATAGACGCTAATTCCGCTTCGCCGTCGGCGTATCATCGTCTTGCCGGACCGTTGAAGTCATGAACCCGGCTCGTCGCTACAACAAGAAGCGAGGAGGATGCTGGCGCGCGCCCGGCGAAGCGCAAGCTCTATGAATTGTGCGCGCGCCTCAGAGCCTGGTCGAGGTCGTCGTAGAGGTCGCCGCTGTCCTCGACGCCGACCGACAGCCGCAGCAGGTCGGGAGGGCACGGCGTGCCGGGGCCTTCGATGCTGGCGCGATGCTCGATCAGGCTTTCGACGCCGCCCAGCGAGGTCGCGCGCTTCCAGAGTTCCACGCGCGCGGCGGCCGCGATCGCCAACCCCTCTCCGCCCTTGACCCTGACCGACAGCATGCCGCCGAAGCCGCCGCTCATCTGCTTTCGCGCCGCTTCATGCCCGGCGAAGGACGGGAGGCCGGGATAGAGGACCTGCTCGATCATCGGATGGGCGGCGAATTTCTGCGCCAGCGCCTCGGCCGAGCGGCAGGCCCATTGCACGCGCGGGAACAGCGTGCGCATGCCGCGCATCAGCAGCCACGCCTCTGTCTGGCCGAGGATCGTGCCGAGCTGGGCGCGGATCGCACGCAGCTTCGCCCAATGGGCGTCCTCGCGCGCACCGACCAACGCGCCGGCGATGATGTCGGAATGGCCGTTGAGGTACTTGGTCGCCGAATGCATGACGATGTCGGCGCCGTGCTCGATCGGCCGCGTCAGCACCGGCGTGGCGACGGTCGAGTCGACGGCGAGCAGCGCACCGGCCGCGTGCGCGATCTGCGCCGCGGCGGCAATGTCGCTGACCGCCCAGGTCGGGTTGGCCGGCGTCTCCAGCCACACCAGCTTCGTCTTGCCCGGCTGCACGGCCGCGGCAATGGCGTCGGTGCTTGCCGCGTCGACGAACTCGACCGCAAGGCCCCACTGCGTCGCGAAGGTGGCGAGCCAGTTGCGCAGCGACCAGTACATCACCTTCGGCACGACGACATGGTCGCCGGGCGCCAGCGCGAGGAAGCAGGCGGTCGCCGCGCTCATCCCCGAGGAGAAGACCATCGCCTTCGCCCCGCCTTCGAGCGCCGCAAGAGTCGCCTCGGCCTGGTCGAATGTCGGGTTGTCGGCACGCGCATAGATACGACCGGAGCGATAGCCGTTGTCCTCGTCGCGCTGATATGTACTCGCCATATGGATCGGCGGCACGACGGCCTTGGTCACCGGATCGATCCAGCCCATGGCCTGTGCCGCGAGCGAAGCCGCGGCGACTTTTTTCCCTGTCATGCCCTACCTCTAAAAGCTTACGAAAGACTTACGTGCGATGAATATATCGCATCGCTGGATATGCGTTGCAGCGCACTGTTTCTTCTTTTTTTCGGAAGAGGGAAGCGCCAAGATGAATAATCGAAACGCGTTCACGCGCCAGGGGATTAAGGATGGACATGGAACTGTCGGGGACGCAGCCGCAACTGCTCCAGCATGCCGGTCGCGGCGACCGCGTCGCACGCACGCGTGAAGCGATCGTTTCCTCGACTCTCACGCTCGCCATGGAAGGCGAGGTCGCGCCGATCGTACGCGACATCGCCAAGCTGGCGGGCGTCTCGGCGCGCACCGTGTTCCAGCACTTCGCCGATACGGCCGAGCTGTACGTCGCCGTCCTCGGCCGCGTGCTCACGAACCTGCGCGGCAGCGAGCCGCAGCCCGCGCCGGCGAGCGCCGCGCTCGACGAGCGCATCTCCGAAGTGATCGGCCAGCGCGCTGGCAACTATGAGACGCTGCTGCCGATGTGGACGTTCGTCGAGACGCTGCAGCGCCGCTCGACCGAGGCGGACGAGCAGGTCTCCCGGATGTACACCGCCAACCGCGAGCAGCTCGCCGAGTGCTTCGGCCAGGAGCTGACGACGCTGCCGGGCGAGAACCGGGAGCGCACGCTCAACGCGCTGGCCATGGCGCTGACGCCGGAGAGCTGGATCGTCCTGCGCGACCGCCTCGGGCTCACCGTCGACCAGGCGCGCGAGGAGTGGAAGTTCATCGTCAAGGCGATCTTCAACGGCAAGTAGAGCCTGCGGTAGCGCGGCTCTCCAGAGCCGCGCTACCGGCGGACGACAGTCTGGAAGCCTTTGCAGGCTCATGCGCGCCGCGCCAGCTCCTCCAATCCCTTGTCGCGCAACCCGAGCTCGCGCAAGTGTGCGAGCGTGTTGCGCACATACTCCATGTTTGTTCCCGTGGCGCCCGTTCCCTGGCGCATCAGCTTGAGGGCTTCGGCAAGCGGCAGCTTGCCGGCGAACTGGCGATGCGCCCTGTCGGCAAGATAGACCAGCGACGGCACGACGCGACCGTCGGCGAGATGGATCGGACGGATCCTCTCGACATAGACGCCGTCATTCTCGATCTCGCGACTCCAGAGATAACGACGGACGGCGTCATAGTCGTCCGAAGGCAGCCGATGGGCGAGGCCGCGGCACGAGCCGCCGGCCAGCAGGCCGAGGATGAGGCCGGGCTTCTCCGGCGTGCCGCGATAATGCTCCGAGTAGATGCAGAAGGCGCGGTGGAAGCCGTGCAGCCGCGCAGGCTGCGTCTCGCCCACCGCGAAGCCCGGGTTCCACATCAGCGAGCCGTAGGCGAAGACCCACAGCGGATCTTCAGCCGAGCGCGTCACGCCTGGTGGAGGTGGATCAGCGCGCGGCGGATCTCGCGGGTGCGGGTGAAGAGATCGAACAGCTTGTCGCCCTCGCCCCAGCGAATGGCGCGCTGCAGGTAGAACAGGTCTTCCTGGAAGCGCTGCAGCACCTCGAGCACCGCTTCCTTGTTGTTCATGAACACGTCGCGCCACATCGTCGGATCCGACGCGGCGATCCGGGTAAAGTCGCGGAAACCGCCGGCGGCGTATTTCAGCACCTCGCTGTTGAGATGACCGCCGAGATCGTCGGCCGTGCCGACGATGGTGTAGGCGATCAAATGCGGCAGGTGCGAGGTAATGGCGAGAATGCGGTCATGGTTGGCCGGGTCGAGCCGGTTGACCTCGCTGCCCAGCGCCTTCCAGAACGCCTCGAGCCTGTCGACGGCGGCGGCATCGCTGTCAGGCAGAGGCGTCAGGATGCAATGGCGGCCCTGGAAGAGGTCCAGCAACGCCGCCTCGGGACCGGAATTCTCCGTGCCGGCGACGGGATGGGCGGGAATGAAATGCACCCCTTTCGGGATGTGCGGCAGCATGTCGGCGATGACCGTCTGCTTGACCGAGCCCACGTCGGACACGATGCAGCCGGGCTTGAGCACCGGGGCGATCGTCTTCGTCGCTGGGCCGCAGGCGCCGACCGGCGTGCAGACGATGACCAGGTCGGCGTCCCTGGCGGCCTCGGCGAGATCGGTGCCGCAATGATCGACCAGCTTCAGCCGGTTGGCCGTGGCCGCCGTCTCCGCGCTGCGCGTCGCCGCGACGATCGACCTGGCGAGCCCGCGCTTCCTCGCCTCGAGCGCGATCGAGCCGCCGATCAGGCCGATGCCGATCAGCGCGATCTTGTCGAACATAGGCGCGCTCATTTTCCGGCGGCGACGAAGCGCTGCAGCGAATCGCGCACCGCCTTCACCTCGGCCTCCGTGCCGATGGTGATGCGCAGATGCTCGGCCATGCCGTAGCCCGCGATCATGCGCGGGATCAGCCCGTCGTTCATCAGCCAGTCGTTGGCCGCCGCCGCGCGTTCCTTGGAGCCGAAGCCGATCGTCAGGAAGTTGCCGACGCTCGGCAGCGGCGCGAGGCCGAGCCGGTTCGCCTCGGCCGACAGCCAGGGCAGCCAGAGATCGTTATGGGCGCGGCTCGCATCGGTGTGGGCGATGTCCTCGAGCGCGGCGACACCCGCCATCTGGGCGGCGAGGTTGACGTTGAACGGCTGGCGCAGGCGGCTGATCGTGTCGACGATGCCGGCCGGGCCGTACATCCAGCCGAGCCGCAAGCCGCCCATTCCGTAGATCTTCGAGAAGGTGCGCGTCATCACCACGTTCTCGGCCTGGTCGACCAGCTCGACTCCCGATTCGTAGTCGTTCTTGCTGACATACTCGGCATAGGCCGCGTCGATCACCAGCAGCACGTTCTTCGGCAGGCCGGCCTGCAGGCGGCGCACCTCGTCCTTCGTCACGTACGAGCCGGTCGGATTGTTCGGATTGGCCAGGCACACGACGCGCGTCTTGTCCGTGACCTTGGCCAGCATGGCATCGACGTCCGCGCGGTAGCCGTTCTCCGGCGCCGGCACCGGCGTGGCGCCGACGCCGAGCGCGTTGATCGGATACATCAGGAAGCCGTACTGGCTGTAGAGCAGCTCGTCGCCCGGCCCGCAGTAGGCGCGCACCAGCAGGTTCAGGATCTCGTCCGAGCCCGAGCCGCAGATGATGCGCGCGGCATCGAGGCCGTAGTGCCGGCCGATCGCGGTGCGCAGCTTGTCCGACGCGCCGTCGGGATAGCGGTGCAGCTCGGAGGCCGCTTGCGCGTAGGCCGCCATCGCCTTGGGCGAGGGACCGAGCGCGCCCTCGTTGGACGACAGCTTGGCGATCGTCTCCTTGCCGTCGACCGAATCCTTGCCCGGAACGTAGGGCGCGATCTTCATGATGCCGGGACGCGGGGTGAGCGCGGACATGGCCAGTCTCCCGTTGAAAGTCGTCAGGCCCGCGCGACGGCGGGAACGGCATAGGCGCCGAGCGAGGCGACGCTGCCGCGCTCCAGCCCGAGCGCGGTCTCGAGCGCGCGCAGGCGCGGATCGCCATCGCCGATCACGTCCGGCAGCTCGAGCAGGTAGTGATGCACGCCGGCCACGACCTGGTCCATGGCCGAGGAAAAGGCCGGCAGGCCGACCTTGGTCAGGGCGCCCGCGATGCGGTTGCGGCTGATGCCTTCGCGCCCCTCGACCGAGATCAGCGCACGATCCTCGCCGCTCTCCTCCGGCTCGATGCGCGCCAGCACCAGCGCCGACAGGCCGCGCGCGCGGGCATTGGGCATCACGAGGAAAGGCAGGCGGGCGACGACGTTGGGCAAGGTCGGCTCGCCGCTGGCGAGCAGCGGCCACCACGGCGCGGTATCGGCCTCGATCGGCGCCGGCAGGACCCCGACCGTGGTCGGATTGGCGCGCACCTCGGCCAGCACCTGCATCGGCGATTCGTAGGCGACCAGCGGCACCTGGCAGCCGAAATGGTCGCGCGCGAGATCCCAGTAGCCCGGCTGGTCGGCCGGACGGCACACCGCGACCTTGAGGCCCGGCGTCTGCATCAGCGAGAAGGCGCTCATCATCTCGCGCCACATGCGATAGACGGCGGCGGCGGGAAAGGCGCCGTCGTGCGCGGCCAGCCGCCGGCGCATCACCGTGGCCTCGCGACCCGGCCGCAGCGCCAGCCCGCCGGGCGGCTTGGAGGCGGTGATCTCGCCGACCAGCGATGCGCGACGGCGGATCAGGCCATGCAGGTCGCCGTCGATGGCGTCGATTTCCTGCCGTAACGCATTCAGCTTTGGTGCATCCATGGAGTTGCGGCGATACTACGTCCGGCAGCCTCGCGTAAAGCCAAACAAGCGCGCCAAAGCAGTGCTTGCGCGGGTGCGCCTACGATCCTATAGAGGGCGCCCGTGGAATTTGAGCCGACCGGCTTGCGGCCACGTTAATCCCCGCTAAAAGGTCGGAGTGCTCGAAAAAGCCCCCGACTTCCGGTCGGGGGCTTTTTCGTTGGAGCGGTTGCGTGGAGCAGCAAGTCCTCGAGGATCTGACCGACGCCGAACGCAAGGCGCTGGCCCAGTGCCGCCAAGCGATCCTGGGCGTCGAGCGCCCGTTGCGGCTGGACTGCGGTGTCGAGCTGGGACCCTACCGCATCGCATACCAGACCTACGGCACGCTCAATGCCGAGAAGTCCAATGCGGTGCTGATCTGCCATCCGCTGACCTGCGACCAGTTCGTCGCCGAGAGTCACCCGGTGACCGGCAAGGACGGCTGGTGGGACAGCCTGGTCGGGCCGGGCAAGGTGCTCGACCCGGCGCGCTACTTCCTCATCTGCATCAACGTGCTCGGCCATTGCATGGGCACCACCGGACCGTCGGCGCGCGAGCCGGCCAGCAACCAGCCGTGGAACCTGCGCTTTCCCGTCGTGACCATTGCAGACATGGTGCGGGCGCAGGCTGCCCTGCTCGACCATCTGCGCATCCCGGACCTGTTCTGCGTGATCGGCGGCTCGATGGGCGGCATGCAGGTGCTCGAATGGGCCGCGAGCTATCCCCGGCGGGTCTTCTCGGCCGTGCCGATTGCCTGCGCCGCGCACCATTCGGCGCAGAACATCGCCTTCCACGAGGTCGGCCGCCAGGCGATCATGGCCGATCCCGACTGGAACGGCGGCGATTACCGGCTGCATGCGACCAATCCCGCGCGCGGGCTGGCCGTGGCGCGCATGACCGCGCATATCACCTATCTTTCGGAGCAGGCGCTGCAGCGCAAGTTCGGCCGCACCCTGCAGAACCGCGACGCGCTGGGCTTCGGCTTCGACGCCGACTTCCAGGTCGAGAGCTACCTGCGCCACCAGGGCTCGACCTTCGTCGACCGCTTCGACGCCAACAGCTATCTCTACATCACGCGCGCGATGGACTATTTCGATCTCGCGGGCGCGCATGGCGGCGTGCTGGCCAACGCCTTCAAGGGCTCGCCCACGCGCTTCTGCCTGATGTCCTTCACCAGCGACTGGTTGTTCCCGACGCGCGAGAGCCGCGACATCGTGCAGGCGCTGAACGCGGCAGCGGCCAACGTCTCCTTCGTCGAGGTCGACAGCGACAAGGGCCACGACGCCTTCCTGCTCGACGAGCCTGAGATGTTCCGCACCCTTTCCGGCTTCCTCAAGGGCGCCGCCTCTGCAAGGGGACTCAAGTGAGCGCGACCGTCGCCCCGATCCGCGTCGACCTGCAGCTCATCGCCGACATGGTGCAGCCGGGCGGCCGCGCGCTGGATGTCGGCTGCGGCGACGGCGCGCTGCTGGCTTACCTGACGGACTTCAAGCGCGTCGACGCACGCGGCATGGAGCTCAGCCAGGCCGGGGTGAACGCCTGCGTGGCCAACGGCCTGTCGGTGATCCAGGGCGACGCCGACACCGACCTGCGCGCCTATCCCGACGATGCGTTCGACTACGTGATCCTGAGCCAGACCCTGCAGGCCACGCGCGAGCCGCGCGAGGTGCTGAAGCAAATGCTGCGCGTGGGCAAGCGCGCCATCGTGTCGTTCCCGAACTTCGCGCACTGGCAGGTCCGCCTGCGCCTGGTGTTCGGCGGCCGCATGCCCCAGACCGCGTCATTGCCGCACAAGTGGTACGACACGCCCAACATCCATCTCTGCAGCATCGACGATTTCCGCGCCCTGTGCGGCGAGATGGGCATACGAATCGAGCGCGCCATCGTGCTCAACCGCACCAGCCGCCCGATCAACCTGCCGCCGCTCCTCGGCAACCTGTTGGGCGAGCAGGCGGTGTTCATGCTGCGACGGGACTGATCAGCTCAGCCGTCGGCGCGAGCGAGATGAACGACGTCAGGCGGGTTGTTTCAACAGCTCCGCGAGCTTTTCTTCGGTCAGCCCATTGGCGGCTGCTTCCGCAGCCAGCTCATCCCTGGCCTTGAGCAAGTTTTCGATCAGCCATTGCCGGAATAGCGCGTATCCCCGGATGGCACGATCGCGGCCACATCCTTGCCCTCGTCGCACAACATGACGCCGCCGTGCTTTGCCGCTTCCAGCATGCGGTCGAACGAGGTCCTTGCTTCCTTGACGGTCATGGAGCGCACGAGAGCCGGTATACAGCAGGCCGCGGCTTACGGCACCGGTCGCTCGTAGGTGCCTTCGATGGCGTCCTGGGAGAGCTTCACGAAGCCGTGGCGGAGGTAGAAGCGGTCGGCCTTGCTGCCGTTGAGGACCTCGAGGCGGATCGGTAGGCGAAGGGCATCGGCTTCGGCCAGCAGGACCTTCAGGATCGCGGTGCCGAGGCCGGTATCGTGGTATCGACGGTCGAGATAGAAGGAATCGAGCATGATCTCGGTAGCGCCGATGCGGAAGCCGACGCAGCCGATCGTGGCGTCGCCGACCCGGATCAGGCGCAGGCCGGGCTCGTGGAAATGCTCGCGGAAGACGCGGCGTGCACGCTCGGGGTCGTAGCGGAAGACGCGCTCGAGATGCTCGCGCATCACGTCGATGCGCAGCGCCAGCAGCGGCTCGAAATCGGCGTCGGTCGCGCGGCCGAAGCGCCAAGCCATAGTCACGGGGCGGCGATCCGCGCGATCCGCGGCTTGACGGCCGCCAGCCAGTCCTTCGTGTCGAGCTCCATCGAGCGGTCGAGGCGGCCGGCGTTGAAGAACAGCGTGTCGTTGGCGAGCAGGTCCTCATCGACCACGACGGTGAGCGCCGGGTCGAGCGCGAAGGGCGGCACCGCACCCATCACGCAGCCGGTCAGCGCCTGAGCGGTGTCGGGCGAAGCGAAGCCGCATTTGCGCGCCTCGAACAGGGCGGCGACGACGGCGAAGTCGAGCTTGCGGCTGCCCGGCAGGATGGCGAGCACATGACGGCGGCCGCCCCCGCCGCCGCGCACGTCGAGCACCATGGCCTTGGCCGCCTGGTCGGGCCGGTTGCCGCGGATGACGCTGATCTTCTCTGAGCGGCCCTCGGCCTCGTGCTCGATGACGCGGAACCTGGCCCCGGCGTCGGTCAGCAGCGCGACGATCCGGTCGAAAGGGTCAGAGGCCACGGACGACCTTCTCGGACAGCAGCTTCAGCGCCTCGTCGAGCGGCGGCACCTTGCCGTCGGGCGGCGCGATCTGCGCGTCGACGGTGCGGCGATGGCTCTTCTCGATCGCCTCGGTCATCAGCGGCTCGACGCCCGTCTCGCGCAGGGTCCGCGCCACCAGCCCCATCTCCTCCCAGCGGCGATGGGCATGAACGATGTGGGTCTGCACCAGCATGGCCAGCGAACCGGAAAACGTCCCGGCATCGATGTCGCCGAGGCAGCCCATCACTTCCTTCAGGATGCCCTGGCGCTCGGCGGTGACGAACGATTCGACGGCCAGCGCCTCGATGCCCTTCACGAGCACCGAGCGCAGCATCTTCACGGACGAGGCATTGCCGGGCTTGGTGCCCAGCACCCTCGTGTCGAAACCGTTGGCGTTCATCCACGCGACGACCGGCTCGACATCCGCGCCAGCGACCAGCATCGGCGCCTTGATGCCGCTCTTGAAGAAGCCGCCCATCACGGCGACGTCGATATAGCGGCCGCCCGCCGCCTCGATCGGCGCGCGGTCCTCGTCCGACATCTTGCCGGTGACGGTGCAAAGGTCGAGATAGTGCGCGCCCTTCTTGAGCAGCGGCGCGGCCGAGGTCGCCGCCTCCAGCGCATGCTCGCCCTGCACCGCGCAGATCACCAGGTCGGCCTCGCCCAGCGCCTCGCCGTAGCGGTCGGCGATGGCGACATCCAGCCGGCGCGCCTCCTTGCCCAGCGCCGTGCCGCGCGCATCCTTGTCGAGCGCGGGATCGATGGCGATCAGGCGGCGCGGCGCGTTGTCACCGGGCTGCGTGGGGCCGCGCCAGCCGCCCTCGGCGGCAAGACCGCGCGCGATGGCGGAGCCTGCCTCGCCGAAGCCGAGCAGGGCGATGACTTTCGGGTCGATTTTCATGGCAAGAGCCTATCAGGAAGCGGGCGCTTCGCCGTCCTCTGCGTTGCGCGCGGCCTGCGTGTCGCGCGAATGGGCGATGCGCAGCTTGGGCCGCACCACCGCCAGCTCGGGCGGTGCGCTGCGCTCGGCGATGCCGGCATAGAGCTGCTTGCCCGATTCGATGACGCTGACGCCAGCGAAGCGGCCGAGCCAGCGATGGCCGAAACGCTCGACCGCCGGCGCCATGCGCATCATCAGCCGCGAGCGGGTCGGCGGCATGAACAGCGCGCGGGTCTGGCGCATCGGCGCGAACATGTTGGCGCGCAGGAGGGCGGCAACCTGGCCGGGCGAATAGGGATGGCCCTGGTAGAACGGCGAGCGGTCGAGCTGCGACCACAGGCCGGCGCGGGTCGGCGCGACGGTGATCAGCTTGCCGCCATCGGCCATCACCCGCCAGATCTCGCGCAGGAACGGCCGCACCTGCTCGGTGCATTCGATGGCGTGGATCAGCAGGACGCGGTCGACCGAGCGGTCGGGCAGCGGGAGGTCGAGCTCGTCAACCAGGGCGGTGTGGTTGCGGCCCTCGCGCGGCCAGCGGATGACGCCCTGCTGCGCCGGCATGAAGGAGAGGGTGCGCTCGGCCTCCTCCATGAAGGGTCGGAGGAACGGGCCGGCATAGCCCAGCCCCAGCACGGTGTCGCCGCGCACGCTGGGCCACACCTCGCGCAGCCTCGCGCGCAGCAAGCGGACCGTGGTCTGGCCGAGGCTGGTGGCGTAGAACTCGTTGAGGTCGAGGACGTCCGTCCACATATTGCCGCCACTGTAGCACCCCGCAAAGGCACCCACCAATGAGCACCAGCCTCGAAATCGTCCGTATCCCGGTCCTCAGCGACAATTACGTCTGGCTGATGCGCGAGCCCCAGAGCGGCTGCGTCGGTGTGGTCGATCCGGCCGTCGCGGGGCCTGTCCTGGCCGAGGCCGACAAGCGCGGCTGGAAAATCACCCACATCCTCAACACACATCATCATGGGGATCACGTCGGCGGGAACCGCGAAATAAAGGAAGCGACCGGCTGCACCGTCGTCGGACTTGGGCGCGACAAGGCGCGCATCCCAGGCATCGACGTGACCCTCGACGACGGCGACCGCTACCGCTTCGGCGAGGCCGAGGCCGAGGTCATCTTCGTTCCCGGTCATACGATCGGGCATTGCGCCTATGCATTCCGCGAGCAGCGGGCGCTGTTCTGCGGCGACACGCTGTTCGCCCTGGGCTGCGGCAAGATGTTCGAGGGCACGCCACAGCAGTTCTGGCACTCGCTCGAGCGGCTGCGCGCTCTGCCCGACGACATGCGGGTCTATTGCGCCCACGAATACACCCAGTCGAACGCCCGCTTCGCGGTGACGATCGAGACCGACAACCGGGAGCTCATGGCGCGGCGGGACTCGATCGACGCCGCCCGCGCCCGCGGCGAGGCGACGGTGCCCAGCCTGCTCGGCGAGGAGAAGCAGACCAACCCGTTCCTGCGCGCCGACCAGCCCTCGGTCCAGAAGGCCGTCGGCATGTCCGGCGCCGACCCGATCCAGGTCTTCGCCGAGGTCCGCCATCGCAAGGACGTGTTCCGGTAAGGCCGAGCATCGGCGATCCAAGGGAAGCCGAAGCCGTCACTGCAGGTCGGTCAACTGTACGTATATCTCGACTCGCCGATTCATCGCATGAATGGATGCATCCACGTACGGCTCTCCGACTGGCCGGGCGCGAGGTCGTTGGTCGCCATAGGCTCGGACCTGAAGCGACTGCGCCAGGACGCCCGTCGATTTCAGGTATCGTCGAGCGGCCTCGGCGCGGGCGTAGGATAGTGCAAGTCCATCATACGATGCTTCTGACGCGTCGCTGTGGCCTTCTATCTCGACCGTCCTGCCGTAGACTGCACTACATTCCATGACGAAACTGTTGAGCTTGTCGAGGGCGGCAGCCGTCAGTGCCGAGCTGCCTTCCTGAAACTCGAGGGACACCAAACAAGCTGGATATTTTGGGATGATCGCGCCAGCTGGTGAACTCGCGCAGGCGATGGCCAGGATCGCGGACGAAATCCAAGAATGAATTCCGCGCAGGGCTTTTACCAAAGCATCAGATTGGAATTGCGAATATCTGCGGCGCGCACAAGTGGCACCCGCGGCGATGGCGCAAGGGGGTATCGCGGCAGCGTCTTTGGACGCAATGGCCTGAACCGTAGTCAAGAGGGAGCTGAGCCTCTCACGTTTGAGCGCCGCGTTCGAGGCATCGCGCGTCACTTTCGATAAACGAAAGTTGACGGATTTGCACGTAGCCTGACGACTCGCACGCGGTCGGGCTGCTAAGGTCGGCCCAACGAAAGCAGGGACGAAACGAACGGGCTGTGGTGACGGCAGACTCTCCGCCGCTGTTGGACGTGCGCGGGCTCGGCATCTTCTTCCGCACCGCTGCGGGCGAGGTCCAGGCGACGCGCGACGTCTCGTTCCGGCTCGAGGCCGGCGAGCGGCTGGGCATCGTGGGCGAATCGGGCTGCGGCAAGACCGTCACGGGCCTGTCGATCCTGGGGCTGCTGCCGCGCGCGCAGAGCCGGGTCGTCGGCGCGGTGCACTTCGAGGGGCGCGATCTGCTGAGCCTGAGCCCGCGCGCGCTGCGCGGCGTGCGCGGGCGCGAGATCAGCATGATCTTCCAGGAGCCGATGAGCGCGCTCGATCCGGTCTTCACCGTGGGCGAGCAGATCGCCGAGACGCTGCGCGTCCACCGCCGCATGGGCAGGAAGGAAGCGCGCGAGCGGGCAGTGGAGGCACTGGCCCAGGTCGGCATTCCGCTGCCGTCGCGCCGGGTCGACGAATATCCGCACCAGCTCTCGGGCGGCATGCGCCAGCGCGCGATGATCGCCATCGCGCTCTCGTGCGAGCCGCGGATCCTGATCGCCGACGAGCCGACCACGGCGCTCGACGTCACCATCCAGGCGCAGATCATCGACCTGCTGGTCGATCTCAGCGCGCGCACCGGCACGGCGCTGATCTTCATCACCCACGATCTCGGCGTCATCGCGGAGACCTGCACGCGCATGCTGACGATGTATGCCGGCGAGGTGGTCGAGGACGCGCCGGTCGATTCGGCGCTGGAACGGCCGCGCCATCCCTACACGTCCGGCCTGCTGCGCTCGATCCCGCGGCTCAGCGCGCGCAAGTCGCTGTTGCCGTCGATCCCGGGCCGCGTGCCGTCGCCGGCCGACATGCCGGCCGGCTGCCGCTTCCGGCCGCGCTGCGCCCATGGCGTGGCGGCCTGCGCGGCGACGCAGGCGCTGCTCGACGTGTCCGACGCCCGCCGCGCGCGCTGCATCAGGCAGGCGGAGCTCGACCTGCCGGGCGCGATCGCATGAGCTCCATCGTCGAGGCGAGCGATCTGTGCGTCCATTTCCCGACCGCCGGTGGCGCGGAGACGGTGAAGGCGGTCGACGGCGTGAGCTTCTCCGTCACGCGCGGCGAGACGTTCGGCGTGATCGGCGAATCGGGCTCGGGCAAGTCGACCCTGGGCCGCGCGGTGGTCTGCCTGCTGAAGCCGACGGCGGGCGGGATCAAGCTCGACGCGGCCGACCCTTACGCTCTGTCGGGCGCGGCGTTCCGCCGGAACCGCCGCGACTTCCAGATCGTCTTCCAGGATCCCAATGCCGCGCTCAATCCGCGCATGCGCATCCGCGACAGCGTGCGCGAGCCGCTCGACATCCTGGGCGAGGGCACGCGCGCGGAGCGCAACGCCCGCGCCGTCGCCGTGCTCGATCGTGTCGGCCTGCGCGCTGAGTTCGCCGAGCGCTATCCGCACGAGCTGTCGGGCGGCCAGAAGCAGCGGGTCAACATCGCGCGCGTGCTGACGCTGCGGCCCAAGCTGGTGGTCTGCGACGAGGTGGTGGCCGCCCTCGACGTGTCGATCCAAGCCGACATGCTGAACCTGTTCGCCGACCTGCAGCGCGAGTTCGGCCTCACCTATCTTTTCATCACACACGATCTCGGCGTGGTCAGCCACATCAGCGACCGCATCGCGGTGATGTATCTCGGCAAGTTCATGGAGCTGGGCGCGGCCGACGACATCGCCGAGCGGCCGCTCCATCCCTATACCGAGGCGCTGCTCTCGGCCGAGCCGACGCCGCTGCCGTCGCACCTGCGGACGGGCGAGCGCATCGTGCTGCAGGGCGAGATCCCGAGCCCGATCTCGCCGCCGTCGGGCTGCCGCTTCCGCACGCGCTGCCCGTTCGCGCAGGACATCTGTGCCGCGACCGAGCCGGACTGGCGCGAGGTCGAGCCCGGCCGCTTCGTCGCCTGCCACTTCGCGGGCCAGGTCACGACAAAAGGGAGGAAAGCATCATGACGACACGCCGCACCGTGCTCGCGGGCGCGATGGCGCTGGCCGCGACACGCCAGGCCTGGGCGCAGAAGAAGGGCGGGGTGCTCAAGGTCTCGGCGCCGACCAATCCGTCGAGCCTCGATCCGACGACCGGCGGCTCGGGACAGGACCATTCTTTCCTCTATCCGATGTTCGACACGCTGGTCGCCTTCGAATGGACGACGCTGAAGGCGACGCCGGGCCTGGCCGAATCGTGGAAATGGAGCGATCCAAGGACGCTGGTCCTGAACATCCGCCCCGGCGTGACGTTCCACGACGGCACGCCGCTCGATGCGGAGGCGGTGAAGTTCAACCTCGAGCGCAGCAAGACCGACGCCCGCTCGAGCATCAAGGCCGATCTCGTCGCCGTGCAGACGATCGAGGTCAGCGGCCCGCAGCAGGTCACGCTCAAGCTCAGCCAGCCGGATACGGCGCTACCGCTGATCCTGTCCGACCGCGCCGGCATGATGAGCTCGCCCAAGGCCGTGAAGGAGCTGGGCAAGGATCACGACCGCAAGCCGGTCGGCACCGGGCCGTGGAAGTTCGTGAGCTGGAACGACAACGAGAAGGTCGTCTACACGCGCAACGACAAGTATTGGCAGGCTGGCCAGCCGCTGCTCGACGGCATCGAAATGAACGTCATCGCCGAGACCAACACCGGCCTGCGCTCGGTGGTCGCCGGGCAGAACGACTTCGTCTACTTCCTCGCCCCGCAGCAGAAGCAGATCGTCGACCGCGCCAAGAACCTGACCGGCGTCACCGGCCCGACGCTCTATTGCATCCAGATGTTCCTGAACTACGGCCGCCCGCCGCTCGACAATCCCAAGGTCAGGCTGGCGATCAACCACGCGATCGACCGGCAGGCCTACAGCAAGGCGACGATGGGCGGCCTGGCGGAGGTCGCCTGGATGGCACTGCCCACGGCGCACTGGGCCTACGATCCCAAGCTCGCCAATGTCTGGCCGTACGATCCCGACAAGGCGAAGAAGCTGCTGGCCGAGGCGGGCCATCCCAACGGCATCGACCTCACCTTCCTGGGCTACTCCGACCAGCGCAGCCAGCAGCGGCAGGAGGTGCTAATCGAGCAGCTCTCCAAGGCCGGCATCCGGCTGAAATGGCAGACCGGCTCGATCCCCGAGATGAGCGCCGCCTTCTTCGCCGACAAGAAGGGCGAGGCGCTGCTGGCCGCCTGGACCGGCCGGCCCGACCCGTCGCTGACCTACTCGCTGATGTTCCTCGAAGGCTCGTATTACAACGCCGGCCGCAAGGAGCACTCGCCGGAGCTGACCGCGGCACTGCTGGAGACGCGCGCGAGCGAAGACCTGGACACGCGCAAGGCCGCCTTCGCCAAGGTGCAGAAGATGGTCTGCGACGCCGCGCTGTTCGTGCCGCTGGTGTTCCAGCTCGAGCTCGATGCGGTGGCCGGCAAGGTCAAGGGCTACAAGCCCAACCTGCTGGGCAAGCCGCGCTTCGACGGCGTGTGGCTCGACTCATAGGAGGCATGAGATGCCGACGTTCCGTCGCCGCGATTTCCTCGCCAGCGCCGCCGGCCTCGCGCTCGCCGGCCCGGCCCTCGCGCAGAAGAAGGGCGGCGTCTTGAAGGTGTCGGCCAACGCCAATCCGTCGAGCCTCGATCCGGCGACCGGCGGCTCGGGCTCCGACCATTCCTACCTCTATCCGATCTTCGACACGCTGATCGATTTCGAGCCGGCGACGCTGAAGGCGCTGCCCGGCCTCGCCGAATCGTGGAGCAATCCCGATCCGACGACGCTGGTGCTGAATATTCGTGCCGGAGTCACCTTCCATGACGGCACGCCGCTCGACGCGGCGGCGGTGAAGTTCAACCTCGACCGCGCCCGCAGCGACCCGCGCTCCAACATCAAAGGCGACCTCGCCACGGTCGACAGCGTCGAGGCGAGCGGGCCGCAGCAGGTCACCCTCAAGCTGAAGCAGCCCGATTCCGCGCTGCTGCTGATCCTGTCCGACCGCGCCGGCATGATGAGCTCGCCCAAGGCGGTGCAGGAGCTGGGCAAGGACTACGACCGCAAGCCGGTCGGCGCCGGGCCGATGAAGTTCGTGAGCTGGAACGACAACGAGAAGGTCACCTACGCGCGCCACGACAGGTACTGGAAGCCGGGCCAGCCCCTGCTCGACGGGCTCGAGATGAACGTCATCCCCGAGATCAACACCGCCCTGCGCGCCGTCGTCGCCGGCCAGAACGACTTCGTCTACTTCCTCTCGCCGCAGCAGAAGCCGCTGGTCGAGCGCGCCAAGAACCTCACGGCGGTCAGCGGCCCGACGCTGTACTGCGTGATCGTGTTCCTGAACTTCGCCAAGCCGCCGCTCGACAACCTCAAGGTCCGCCAGGCGCTCAACTACGCGACCGACCGCGAGAGCTTCGCCAAGGCGACCATGGCCGGCCTGTCCGAAGTGGCGACAACGGTGCTGCCCAAGGCGCACTGGGCCTACGATCCGGCACTCGCGGATTTCTACCGGTACGATCCCGACAAGGCGAAGGCGCTGCTCGCGGAGGCGGGCCACAAGGACGGGCTCGAGCTGCACCTGATCGGCTATACCGACCAGCGCCAGCAGCAGCGCCAGGAGGTGCTGCAGGAGATGTGGCGCAAGGCCGGCGTGAAGCTGCGCTTCAGCACCTTCAACATCCCCGAAGGCAGCGCGGCCTTCTTCTCGAAGGCCGAAGGCAACGGGCTGGTGTCGCAATGGACCGGCCGGCCCGATCCCAGCCTCACCTTCACCCTGCTCTACGGCAAGGGCTCCTATTTCAATGCCGGCCGCCAGGAAGCGACGCCGGAAATCGCGAAGTCGCTCGCCGAGTCGCGCGCCAGCGCCGATATCGAGGCCCGCAAGAAGGCCTTCTCCGTGCTGCAGAAGCAGGTGCTCGAGCAGGCGCTCTCGGTGCCGCTGCTGTTCCAGTTCGAGCTCGACGCCCACAACAACCGGGTCAAGGGCTTCCAGCCCAACCTGCTCGGCAAGCCGCGCTTCAACGGCGTGTGGCTCGATGGTTAGGGTGGGATCCTCCTGCTCATATTCCTCTCCCGCGATAGGGGGAGAGGCTACGTGAGGGGGTCGGAGGCAGTGCGTCGCCCCCTCACCCAACCTCTCCCCCTATCGGGGGAGAGGAGGAAGAGAAGATGCTCCCATGAACGGAGCACCGCGGCGTGCTGACCCGGGATCGCCTTCGGCTGATCCGCCGGCGGCTCGTGCAGGTCGCGCCGGTGATCGTGCTCGCGACCTTCATCGTGTTCGGGCTGCAGCAGCTCGTGCCGGGCGACATCGCCGTCACTTTGGCCGGCGACAATGCGACTGACGCCCGCATCGCCGAGATCCGCGCGCTCTACGGCCTCGACCGGCCGTTCCTCGCGCAGTACGGCCACTGGCTGTGGGGTGTGCTGCACGGCGACCTCGGCAAGTCGCTGCTGTCGGGCGAGGTCGTGCTCGACTCGATCTTTCGCCGCTTCCCGGTCTCGCTGCTGATCGTCGGCTGCGCGCTCGCTTTGTCGCTGGCGATCGGCATCCCGCTCGGCATCCTGGCCGCGACCCGGCCGGGCTCGCGGGTCGACGCCTTCGTCACCTCGATCGCCTCGCTCGGCGTGGCGCTGCCGAACTTCTGGCTGGCGATGCTGCTGGTTGCGACCTTCGCGCTCAACTGGACCATCTTCCCGGCGACCGGCGCCAAGCCGCTGTCGGCCGGCCTCGGCCCCGCGCTGCTCCATGCTGCGCTGCCGTCGATCGCGCTGGCGGCCGGTGCCATCGCCGAGGTCGCGCGCCAACTGCGCAGCTCGCTGGTCGAAGTCCTGTCGTCGCAATACGTCCGCACCCTGCACGCCAAGGGACTGTCGCCCGCGGCCATCCTGTGGCGGCACGGGCTGAAGAACGTCAGCGTCAACCTGCTGACCGTGATCGGCCTGGTGTTCAACCGCCTGCTCGGCGCCACCGTCGTGATCGAGGCAGTGTTCGCCATCCCCGGCATCGGCAGCATGGTGGTCCATGCCGCGATCCATAAGGACTTCCCGGTGATCCAGGGCGTCGTGCTGGCGCTGGTGCTGATCGTGATCGCGCTGAACCTGCTGATCGACGTGCTCTACACCGTGTTCGACCCGCGGATCGGCCAGAAATGAGGCGCGTGCTCGCCTGGCTGCGGCGCGATCTGCGGGCGGCGCTGAGCGTCGGCTTCCTCCTGCTGCTGCTCGGCCTGTCGGTCGCCGCGCCGGTCGTGGCGCCGCATTCGCCGACCCGCCAGGACGTCAACAACACCCTGCACGAGCCCGACGCGTCGCATCCGCTCGGCACCGACGATCTCGGCCGCGACGTGCTCTCGCGCCTGATCTACGGCGCGCCGGCCACGCTCTATGCCAGCTTCCTCGCGGTGACGGTGGCGATCGTGATCGGCGTGCCGGTCGGGCTGCTGGCGGGCTTCCTCGGCGGCTGGATCGACGACGCGATCAGCCGGCTGATCGACACCCTGCTCTCGTTCCCTGCAATCGTGCTGGCGATCGCGGTGACCGGCGCGCTGGGCATCGGCCTGACCAACGGCATGATCGCGGTCGGCATCGTCTTCTCGCCGCAGCTCGCCCGGCTGGTGCGTGCCCAGACGCTGATCGTGAAGCAGGAGCTGTACGTCGACGCCGCCCGGGTCTTCGGCGCCAGCGTCGGCCGCATTCTGTGGAAGCACGTCGTGCCCAACGCCATCCAGCCGGTGATCGTGCAGGTCACGCTGCTGCTCGCCGTCGCGCTGCTGGCCGAGGCGAGCCTCAGCTTCCTCGGCCTCGGCGTGCAGCCGCCGCAGCCGAGCTGGGGCGCCATGCTCGCCCGCGCCTACCACTACATGGAGATCGCGCCCGAGCAGATGTACGCGCCGGGGATCGCCATCCTGCTGACCGCGCTCGCCTTCAACGCGCTGGGCGAGTCGCTGCGGGTCGCCCTCGATCCGACCATGAAGCGGCGGTGATCCTGCCCGAGAGCCCGTCTTGCGCTGGGGGCGCGCCACTCCAGTGGCGCGTCATGGGGTGCTGCAACGGCGAGAAGACGCGCCACTGGAGTGGCGCGCCCCCGGCATAAGGCCCCTGAACTCAAGGACTCACGTCCAGCGCGCGTTGTCCGGCTTGTCGACCGCAGTCAGGAGCGTGGCGGTGCTGACGACCGTCCAGTCGCAGAGGTCGTAGCGGCGGCTCAGCATGTCGCGCACCTTGGATTCGGACTTGCCCTCCGGCAGCTTCGAGCGTTCCCACATCGCGAGGTTCGGCCGCCGCGTCAGCAGCAGGCTGCGCACGCCGGCATGGATGCCGGCGCCGGTCACCTCGTCGTTGTCAGTGCCGGTGCGGTCGCCGACCGCCTGCCACAGCCCGATCACCTGCGAGTCGTAGGCGCTCTCGAAGCCGGGCCAGGCGCCGGCGCAGAGATCGAGAAACTCGGGCCAATGCTGTTGCGGCGTTGCGAACCAGCGGAAGGCGTAGTTGCCCTGCCGTCGCGGGGGCGTCGGGTCCGTCGGCCGCAGCGTCGGCAGCAGGACCTCGCTGCGCCGCGTCCACACATCGGCCTCGCCGAGCAGGAGAAGACGTTCGGCCTCCGCCGCGCGGATCGGCGACGGCCAGACCGTCATCGCCTGGATCTCGTCGCGCGGACGACCGATCTGGCTGCGCCACAGGCCGTAGAGCTTCCCGCCGGCGGCGGCGATGCGCTGCGCGCCGCCCTGCGCCAGCCGCTCGGCGACCGCCTGCCACTGCCGGGGCGCCGTATCGATGCGGTGGTGGACGTAGAGCTCGCTCACGCGCCGACCGTCTCGTGCCGGCCGAGGGCGAAGCCCTCGTAGCCCTTCGCCGCGACCTCGTCACAGCGCTTCTTGTAGCGATCGAAGCCGCCGACATAGGGCATGAACACCCGCGGCTTGCCCGGGATGTTGGCACCCATGTACCAGGAGTTGGCCAGCGGATAGAGCGTCGAATCGGCAATCTGATTGACGTGCTGGACCCAGTCGCTCTCGGCCTTCGGCGTCGGCTCGATGCGGTCGAGCTGGTGGCGGCCGAGATGGTCGATCGCCTCGGCGATCCAGTCGACATGCTGCTCGATGCTGGCGATCATCTGCGTCTTCACGCCGGGGCTGCCCGGGCCGGTGACCACGAACATGTTGGGGAAGCCCGCCACCATCAGCCCGAGATAGGTCAGCGGCCCGCCCTCCCAGTGCTCGCGCAGCGAGGCGCCGTCGCTCGTGCGCACGTCGATCTCCTTCAGCGCGCCGGTCATGGCATCGAAGCCGGTCGCGAAGACGATGGCGTCGAGCGCATCCTCGGCGCCCGAGGCGAGCCGCAGACCGGTGGGAATGATCTCCGCGATCGGATCGCTGCGCACGTCGACCAGAGAGACGTTCGGGCGATTGTAGGTCTCGTAATAGTGGGTATCGAGGCAGAGCCGCTTGGTGCCGATCGGATGGTCCTTCGGCGCCAGCAGCTCGGCGGTCCTCGGATCCTTCACCATGCCGCGGATCTTGTTGCGCACGAACTCCGAGGCGGTGTCGTTCGACGCCTTGTTCACCAGCAGGTCGGTGTAGGCGTAGAGATAGCTGATCGAGCCGCCCTCCTGCCACTTGGCCTCGTAGGCGCGGTTGCGCTCCTCCTCGGAGATATCGAGCGCCGATTTCGTCGGCTTGGGATGGCCGCCGATCGCGAATGGCGTTTCCATCGCCGCGGCGCGCCGCGCCGGATACTCGGCCTTGTGCCGGCGCTCCTTGTCCTGCGGCATCGGTCCGTTGCGCGCCGGCAGGCTGAAATTGGCGGTGCGCTGGAACACCGTGAGGTGCGTGGCCTGCTGCGCGATGAGCGGGATCATCTGCACGCCCGACGAGCCGGTGCCGATCACGCCGACCCGCAGGCCGGTAAAGTCGACACCCTCGTGCGGCCACAGGCCGGAATGGTACCACTTGCCCTTGAAATCGTGGATGCCCTTGAAGTCGGGCACCCGCGGGGTCGAGAGGTTGCCGGCCGCCATCACGCAGTAGCGCGCGCGGACCTCCTCGCCCGTATCGGTCTTCACGATCCATTCGTTGGCCGCCGAATCGAACAGAGCCGACGTGATCCGCGTATCGAGCTGCACGTCGCGGCGCAGGTCGAAGCGGTCGGCGACGTGGTTGATGTATTTCAGGATCTCGGGTTGCGTGCCGTAGCGCTCCGGCCACTTCCATTCCTGCTGCAGCGCGTCCGAGAACGAATAGGAGTATTCCAGGCTCTCGACATCGCAGCGCGCGCCGGGATAGCGGTTCCAGAACCAGGTGCCGCCGATGCCCGAACCGGCTTCGTAGGCGCGTACCTTCAGACCCATGCCGCGCAGGCGATGGATTGCGTACAGCCCGGCGAGCCCGCCGCCGACGATCAAGACATCGAGCTGGCGCGGGACGGGATGCGAAGCATCGGGCATGTCGACTCCGGCTGTATTTTGCTGTGCGAGCGGCAATAACCGCGTCCGAAAGCAAAACTCTCTCGCGCAAGGCGATTTGGCAAGGGTGGCACGCTTTGGCGTGCGTGGTCAGAAGATTGTTTCATCTTTATGATTAGACCCCTTGGACCAGACGGTTTCTCCTCCTGCCCTCGGCGCGGCGCAAAGCCAGGCCGGATGGGTGCATGCCCGGCCCCGCCTCTTCTTTCTGCGGCCGCGGTTTCTCGTCATCGCTGCGGCGCTGCTGGCCGCCATCGCCTACGGCGGCTACGAAGCCTATCTGCGCTTCACGCACATCTACGAATACGACGCCCGCGCCACGGCCGACATCGTGACGATCTCCAGCCGGGCCGAAGGCTGGGTGGTCGAGATGCCGGCGCCGGAGGGCACACGGGTCGATGCCGGCCAGGTCGTGGCCAGGATCGACGACCGCATCGCCAAGCTCCGCGTCGACGCGCTGAAAGCCCAGATCGAGGGCATCCGGGTCGAACGGGCGCGGCTCAAGGCCGAGCGCAGCCTCGATCGCGAGCAGGTCGACGCGGCGATGCGGACACGGACCTCCGGCGTGACGGTCCGCGAGAAGGCCCGGCAGGCGCTCCAGTCCGACCTCGACTTCGCGAAGCTCGAGCTCGACCGGGCCAAGTCGCTGTTCGCGACACGGGTGATCAACGAGCGCCAGCTCCAGACCGCCCAGGCAGCGGTCACCAAGCTCGAATTCCAGATGCTGCAGATGAAGGCCGAGCACGAGCAGGCCGAGGGCAGCCTGGACGAGGCGCGCGCCGGCCAGGAACGGCTGAAGGTGATCGACGCGCAGATCGAGGCGCTGACCTACCAGGTCGCCAACCTCGCCGCGCAGATGCACCAGCAGCAGGTCGACGTCGAGGACCGCACGATCAAGAGCCCCGTGCCGGCCGTGATCGACCGGACGTTCGTGCTGCCCGGTGAGTACGTGGCCGCCGGCCAGCGTATCCTGATGCTGCACAACCCGAACGAGGTCTGGGTCGAGGCCAACATCAAGGAGACTCAGGTCGGCCAGGTGAAGCTCGGCCAGACCGTTCACGTCACCGTCGATGCCTATCCCGGCGTCCCGTTCACCGGCAAGGTGGCGCGCATCGGCAACGCCACGACGGCGCGCTTCGCGCTGCTGCCGACGCCGAACCCCTCGGGCAACTTCACCAAGATCACCCAGCGCGTGCCGGTGAAGATCGACATCGTCAATCCGCCCCGGCCGCTGACGCCGGGCATGATGGTCGAAGTCGAGATTGACATACGATAGCCCGCAGGTCCTGGCCGAACGGTACGGCGAGAACTACCGCTGGTACGTGACCGTCACCGGCATGGTCGGCGTCGTGTCGATGGTGCTGGCGATGACCACCGTCAACGTCGCGGTGCCGGACGTGATGGGCGCCTTCGGCATCGGCCAGGACAAGGCGCAGTGGATGTCGTCGGCCTAC
>CAMFJT010000025.1 GCA_945957125.1 uncultured Rhodospirillales bacterium
TGGCCTACATCATGATCAGCCACGATCTCGGCGTGGTCGAGCATGTCAGCGACCGGGTGGCGGTGATGTATCTCGGCCGCATCGTCGAGCAGGGCGGCTGGCGGGAGATCTTCGAGAACCCGCGCCATCCCTACACGCGCGCCCTGATCGCCGCGATCCCCGACCCGTTCAACCGCACCGCCGTTGCGGCACGGGACAAGGCGAAAGGCGAGATCGCCAGCGCCCTGAACCCGCCGCCCGGCTGCCACTTCAACCCGCGCTGCCCCCTCAAGGCCGACCGCTGCGTCACCGAGGTCCCGACCCTGGAACCGGTCACTCCCGACCACCGCGCCGCTTGCCACTTCCGCGATATAGCCGGGTAGCAGGCTCTGAGCGCTTGTGAGTTTCCAGCCGATTTGATGTCATGCCTGCTGGGAGCGCGGCTCTCCAGAGCCGCTCTTCCTTCGGCTTGCCCCATCCCTCGAGCGGCTCTGGAGGCTCTGGAGAGCCGCGCTCCCAGCGTTACCTAGCGGAGCTCGCATCACCATGGACCAAGCCGACATCGAGCGCCTGATCGACTGGGTCGTCCGGCGCGGGCTCGAAGGGATGGATGCGGCGGAGCTGCTGCGGCGGTTCTGCGAGAAATGCGGCGCGCTCGGGCTGCCGGTCAATCGGGCGCTGATGGTGATCGACACGCTGCATCCGGTGCACGAGGGCCGGTTGTTCCGCTGGCGCAACGACGGGCTGGAAGACGACGCGCCGATGCGCGAATACGGGCCGACCACCGAGGGCGAGGCGGCGCAGTCGTGGCAGCGCAGCCCGTTCTTCCATCTGCTGCGGAACGGCGGGGAGGAGCTGCGGCGGCGGATCGGCTTCGGCGAGGCGCCGGACTTCCTGATCATCCAGGAGATGAAGGACGCCGGCCACACCGACTACGTGCTGTTCGTCCATCGTTTTGCTGCCGAAGGCACGATCGGCGAGATGGATTGCTTCTACTCGGCCTGGTCGACGCGGCATCCGGACGGGTTCAGCGACGGCAACATCGCCGCGTTGCGCCGGCTGGTGCCCGCGCTCGGCCTCGCCGTGAAAAGCGCGTCGCTGGCGCAGATCGCCGGCACTCTGGTCGACGTCTATCTCGGCCGCGATGCCGGCCAGCGCGTGCTGCGCGGGCGCATACAGCGCGGCGTCGCCGACCGCATCGAGGCGGTGCTGTGGTTCTCCGACCTGCGCAGCTTCACGACGATCACCGACACCGCGCGGCCGAACGAGATCATCCCGCTGCTCAACGACTACGCCGACGCCGTGATCAGCGCCATCCAGGATGCCGGCGGCGACGTGCTGAAGCTGATCGGCGACGGCACGCTCGCGATCTTCCGCGCCGACGATCCGGCCGCCGCCTGCGCCGCCGCGCTCGCGGCCGAAGCCGACATGCGCCGGCGCGTGCACGATCTCAACGAGCGGCGCAAGGCGGCCGAGCGACCGGCTACCTCGGTCTATGTCGGCCTGCATATCGGCGAGGTCTTCTACGGCAATATCGGCAGCGTCGACCGGCTCGACTTCACGGTCGTCGGGCCGGCGGTGAACGAGACCAGCCGCATCGCCTCGATGTGCCGCTCGGTCGACCGGCCGTTGCTGATCTCCTCGGATTTCGCCGGCACGCTGCCGGCGGCGGCGCGCGCCACGCTGGTGTCCGTCGGTCGCTTCGCCCTGCGCGGCGTCGGCCGCGCCAAGGAGCTGTTCACGCTCGATCCCGAGAGCCTGTGACGGGCGATCGCTTGCTGGGAGCGCGGCTCTCCAGAGCCGCTCTTTCTTCGGCTTGCGACGTTCCATGAGCGCCTCTGGAGAGCCGCGCTCCCAGCCGCGGTCCGGCGCTTCGCTCCACCCGTAAAAATTAAACAACCCGGCTTGCGCGCGGTCCCGGGCGCTGCGTACGATGCGTGCAAATAAGCGCTGTCCAAAGAGGCAGCCGTCATCGGGAGGAAAATATGGCGAATACGAAGCGTCGCAGCGTGATCAAGCTTGCCGGCAGCGCGGCTGCCGTGGCGTCGACCGGCATGGCCGGCATCCTGGCCAGCGGCCGAACGCCCGCCTATGCACAGACGAAGACCGTGCACTGGCTGCGCTGGGTCGACTTCGTGCCCGCCTCGGACCAGCTCATGACCAAGGTGCTGATGCCCGAGGCCGAGAAGGACCTCGGCATCAAGATCAAGTTCGAGACGGTCAACGGCAACGACCTGCAGCCGCGCGCGACGGCGGCAATCCAGTCGGGCTCCGGCCCCGACCTGATCCAGGCGTTCAACAACAACACCTACATCTACGCCAACAGCGTGGTCGACCTCACCGACCTCGCCGAGGAGCTCGGCAAGCGCGAGGGCGGCATCTACAAGTACTGCCGCGCGTTCGCCAGCGACGGCAAGATGTTCATGAGCATGCCCTGGGCGGTGATCGGCGGCATGATCGCCTACCGCAAGTCGTGGTTCGACGAAGTCGGCGTCACCTCCTTTCCCAAGACGTGGGTCGAGTACCGCGAGGCGGCCAAGAAGCTGAAGGCCAAGGGCCATCCGATCGGCCAGACGCTCGGCCACACCTTCGGCGACGCGCCGACCTTCACCTATCCCTACCTGTGGTCGTGGGGCGGCAAGGAGGTCGAGGCCGACGGCAAGACAGTGGCGCTCAACTCCAAGGAGACGGTCGAATCGGTCAAGTTCCTGCAGGGCTTCTGGAAGGACGGCTGCGACGAGGGCGCGCTCGCGTGGGACGACACCAACAACAACCGCGCCTTCCTGTCGCAAACCATCTCGGCCACGCTGAACGGCGCCTCGATCTACATCGAGACCCTGCGCAAGCCCGATCAGTACCAGACTGAAAAGGGCACGCCGATGAACAAGGACATCCTGCACGCGCCGCTGCCGGCGGGCCCGGCCGGACAGTTCGGCATGCATCTCAACCAGTCCGACATGCTGATGAAATATTCCAAGAACCAGGATGCCGCGAAGGAATTCCTGAAGTGGATCCACGCCGAGAAGAACTACGAGCGCTGGTTCGTCTCGCAGAAGGGCTTCGCGACGCCGCCGACCGCCCGGTGGGAGACGCACAAGGTGTGGGACGAGGATCCGGTGATGGCGCCGTTCAAGGTCGCCGCCAAGCTCGGCCAGACGCCGGGCTATGCCGGGCTGCCCAACCAGAAGGCCGCCGAGGCGCTGTCGAAATACATCATCACCGACATGTACGCGAAGGCCGCGCAGGGCATGGCGCCCGAAGAGGCCGTCAAGTGGGCCGAGAGCGAGCTGAAGAAGATCTACTCGGCGTGAAGCGGTCCGCGATCGCGGTTCCCTGAGGAAGACGGGCAGGTAGGCCATGGCGGTGACTGCATTGGGAAGCACGGAGGTCGTTCGGCCTTCCGTGCGCCGGCGCAGGCTCGAGGACGAGCGCTGGCTCGCCCTCGTCCTGCTGATGCCGACGGCGATCCTGCTCGGCCTGTTCATCGCCTACCCATTCTTCGAGGGCGTGATGCTGTCGCTCAGCAGCGCGCGGGTCGGCGATCCGGGCGAGTTCGTCTGGTTCAAGAACTTCGTGAAGCTGTGGCACGACAGCATCTTCTGGACGGCCGTCTGGAACACCTTCTGGTACACGGCCGTCACGACGGTGTTCAAGCTGGGGCTCGGCCTGTGGCTGGCGCTGCTGCTCAACCGCCACTTCCGTGGCAAGGCGATCGTGCGCGCCTTCGTGCTGCTGCCCTTCATCATCCCGACCGTGCTGTCTACTTTCGCATGGAAGTGGATGTTCGATCCGACCTTCAGCGTGATCAACTGGTCGCTGTTCAAGCTCGGCCTGATCAGCGCGCGCATCAACTGGTTGGGCGACGCCGATCTCGCCATGACCTCGATCATGATCGTGAACATCTGGCGCGGCGTGCCGTTCTTCGCCATCAGCCTGCTGGCCGGCCTGCAGACCATCAGCCCCGAGCTGAACGAGGCCGCCGCGATCGACGGGGCACGGCCGTGGAACCGCTTCTGGTACGTCACCTGGCCATTGCTGCTGCCGGTCACCATGGTGGTGATGCTGTTCTCGGTGATCCAGACTTTCGCCGACTTCCAGCTCGTCTACGTCATGACCGGAGGCGGGCCGGCCAACGCCACCCATCTGTTCGCCACCTACGCCTACCAGATCGGCATCGTCTCCGGCCTGCTGTCGGAGGGCGCGGCGGTCTCGCTCGCGATGTTCCCGTTCCTGTTCGTCATCGTGGTCGCGCAGCTCCTCTATATCCGCCGCGTGGAGGTCCGCTGACATGATCGAGGGGGCCCTCTGGCGGCGCTGGGCGTTCAGCTACCTGCCGCTCATCCTGTTCGTCGTCGTGCTGCTCTTCCCGTTCTACTGGATGATCATCACGACCTTCCGGCCCGACGGCGAGCTCTACCGGCCGTGGAACGCGCCCAACAACATGCCGTTCTGGACGACCAAGCCGACGCTCGAGCACATCATCTACCTGTTCGAGGAGACGAGCTTCGCGCGCTGGATGTTCAACACCATGTTCATCGCCGCGATCTCGACCCTGATCTCGCTGTTCTGCGGCGTGCTGGCGGGCTACGCGCTGGCGCGGCTCAACTTCCCCTGGGCGGGCAGCCTCGGCACGCTGATCTTCATCACCTACCTGGTGCCGCAGACGCTGCTGTTCATCCCGCTGGCCGAGATCATCCGCGACTTCCGGCTGGGCGACACGCCGTGGTCGCTGATCCTCACCTACCCGACCTTCCTGATCCCGTTCTGCACCTGGCTGATGATGGGCTACTTCAAGGCCATCCCGAAAGAGCTCGAGGAGTGCGCGCGCATCGACGGCGCCTCGCGCTGGAAGGCGATGGCTTACATCATCATCCCGATCGCGGTGCCCGGCATCCTGTCTTCGGGCATCATCGCCTTCACCCTCTCCTGGAACGAATTCATCTACGCCCTCGTCTTCCTGTCCTCGCCGGACCAGAAGACGGTGGCGGTCGGCGTCACCTCGGAGCTGATCCGCGGCGACGTGTTCTTCTGGGGCTCGCTGATGGCCGGCGCCCTGCTCGGCTCGGTGCCGGTGGCGATCGTCTACTCGTTCTTCGTCGAGCACTACGTCTCGGGCCTCACCGGCTCGGTCAAGGGATAGAGATCATGGCCGAGGTCACCCTCCACAAGCTGAACAAGAAGTTCGATACCACCCACGTGGTGAAGGACGTCGACCTGCAGATCCGCGACAAGGAATTCATGGTCTTCGTCGGCCCGTCGGGCTGCGGCAAGACCACGACCTTGCGCATGATCGCCGGGCTGGAGGCGATCACCACGGGCGAGATCCGCATCGGCAACACGGTGGTGAACGAGGTCCCGCCGATGGACCGCGACATCGCCATGGTGTTCCAGAACTACGCGCTCTACCCGCACATGAGCGTCGCCTCGAACATGGCGTTCGGGCTGAAGATGCGGAAGTTCGAGAAGAGCGAGATCGAGCAGCGCATCAAGCGCGCCGCCGCGATCCTCGGCATCGAGCAGCTCCTCCACCGCAAGCCGCGCCAGCTCTCCGGCGGCCAGCGCCAGCGCGTCGCGCTGGGCCGCGCCATCGTGCGCGATCCGGCGGTCTTCCTGTTCGACGAGCCGCTCAGCAACCTCGACGCCAAGCTGCGCGTGCAGATGCGGGTCGAGCTCAAGAAGCTGCACGAGCGGCTGGCCGTCACCTCGGTCTACGTCACGCACGACCAGGTCGAGGCGATGACCCTGGGCGACCGCGTGGTGGTGATGAAGGACGGCGTGGTGCAGCAGGTCGGCGAGCCGCTCGAGCTCTACAACACCCCGGCCAACCGTTTCGTCGCGGGCTTCATCGGCTCGCCGGCGATGAACTTCGCCGAGGTTACCCTGGCGGAGAACGGCGGCCATCCCGTCGCCGAGGCGCCCGGCCTGCGCATCGCCCTGCCCGACGCGCTGGCCGCCCGGGCTCGCGCCAAGGTCGGCCGCAAGGCCACGCTCGGCATCCGGCCCGAGGACATCCATCTCGCCGGTGCCGCCGACGCCGCCGACCACTGCTTCGAGGCCAATGTCGAGGTCGTCGAGCAGCTCGGCTCGGAGATCCTGCTCGACACCCGGGTCGGTCCCGCGACGGTGGTGGCCAGCGTCGATCCGATGGTCAAGGTCCGCACCCACGACAAGCTCAAGCTCGCCCTCAACCCCGCCCGCCTCCATCTGTTCGACGCGGAGACGGAAGCGGCGATCTGAGGTTAATTCCGTCCCGGCTTGCCGGACCGCGGGCGTCTCGCCCGCTCATGGTCATGAGGCGGGCGGGACGCCCACGGTCCGGCAAGAGCGGCAAGCGTCAGGTGGCGATCACGATCTTGCCCAGATGGGCGTTGGCGCGCATGTGGGCGTAGGCGTCGGCGATCCGGTCGAGCGCGAAGACGCGGTCGATCGGCAGCTTGACCTGGCCTGCCGTCACGGCCGGCCAGATGTCGGCGACCATCAGCCGGATGATGGTCTCGATCTCCTCGACCGAGCGGGTGCGGAACGTCACGCCGATGAAGCTGATGCGCTTGCGGCTGTGCAGGTCGAGGTCGATCTCGCCCTTGAGCCCGGCCATGCGGCCGACATCGACGATGCGGCCGGTCACGGCGGCGGCTTCCATGTTCTGGTTGACGACGGGGCCGCCCAGCATGTCGATCACGAGGTCGGCGCCCTTGCCGCCGGTCGCCTCGGTCACGCGCGCCACCACGTCGTCGGTCTTCGAATTGACGCCGAGATCGAGGCCCCACTGCTTCAGCGTCGCGAGCTTGGCGTCGGACGTCGACGTGCCGATCACCGGCCTTGCGCCCTTGAGCCGGGCGATCTGGAAGGCGGCGATGCCGACGCCCGAGGTCACGCCCTGCACCAGCACGGATTCGCCAGCCCGAAGCCGGCCGTTGGTGACCACCGCATCGTGCATGGTCATGAAGGCGACCGGTGCCGTCGCCGCCTCTTCCCACGAGAAGGTCGCCGGCACCGGGATCAGCAGCCGGTGATCGATCCGCGCAAACTCGGCGAAGGCGCCCTGCCCCATTGCCATGACCCGGTCTCCGGCCTTCACACCGGAGACGCCGGTGCCGACTTCCACGACTTCCCCCGCGAACTCCAGCCCCGCGACCGGCGCGGCGAGCGCCGTGCCCGCGCCCCTGAAGTGCCCGACGGCCATCGCGAGGTCGGCGCGATTGGCGCCGGCCGCCCGCACGCGGACGACCACCTCGCTCTCGCCCGGCGCTGGCTTGGGCACCTCTTCCACTTCCAGACGCTTGCCGTCCGCATCCTGGATGACCACCGCCGCCCGCATCGGTCCTCTCCTCCTCGAGATCAGCCGTAGACCACCGGGCAGCGCTGCCAATGCAGCACGCTGCGTCCCTGCTTGCCCGCCACCGTCATCGGCGGCGAGGCCAGCACCAGCACGTCACCCTTGAACTCATAGTGCCGCACGTTCACCGCGCCCTCCCAGTTGGGCAGCAGGGCGGAGACGATGCGGTGATTGACGATCCGTTTCGCCTCGTCGACGTCGTAAGTGCAGTAATACGCGACGTAACCGTTGAAGGCGGCGCGCACCTCGGCATCACTGCCGAAATCCTTCTGTGCCGCCGACGTCCGCGCCTGCGCGAATTTCGGCCGGCCCTTCTGCATCATCTGCCCGGTAAAGAAGCCCTCGCGCGTATAGGCGATCAGCCCCTCGGCATCGGCCCCCAGCGGATGCTCCACCGTGCCGTCGTCGAACTTCAATTCGAACGAACGCAGCCGGTAGCTGCCGACGAAATCGCGCGCGCTCATCGCGGCTTGCCGATGCCGAACGGCGCGCCCCAGGCGAGCGAATCGAGCGTGTTGGTCGACGGCGTGTACTCGCAGCCGATCCAGCCCTGCCAGCCCTTGGCGTCGACCATGTCGAAATAGTGCTGCAGGTTCAGCTCGCCGACGCCGGGCTCGTGCCGCCCCGGCGGATTGCCGAGCTGCAGGTGGCCGATCCACGGCCAGGCCCGCTCGAGGTTGGCGCTGAGCGCGCCTTCCTCCATCTGGACGTGATAGGTGTCGAAGCAGAGCTTGAGGTTGTCGCGGCCGACCTCCTCGATCAGCCGGATGCCTTCGTCGAGCGTATGGATGAAGAAGTCGGGGAAGCGCACGCTGCTCACCGGCTCGATCGGCAGGGTGAGGCCGGCCTTCTTCCCCTCGTCGCAAGCGTAGGCGAGGTTCTCCACGCAGCGCGCCCAGGTCCGCTCGCGCGCTTCGGCCTTCGGCGTGGCGCCGATCGCGGGATGCAGCAGCTTCGTGCCGACCTCGGCGGCATAGTCGATGCCGCGCTTCACCGACTCGCGGAAGTCGGCTTCGCGGCCCGGCAGGCTGACGAGGCCGAGCTCGCCGGCCGCCCAGTCCTGCGGCGTCAGGATCTGGACCATCTCCAGGCCGTTGTCCTTCAGCCAGCGCGCCACGTCCTTCGCCTTCCAGGGGTAGGGATCGCCATGCTCGACGCCCTTGAAGCCGCAGCGCGCCGCCTGCACGAAGCGCTCGGGCATGTCGAATTCCTTGAACATCCAGCGGATGTTCGCCTCGAAACGGGGCATCTCGATCCTCTCTACGCGTCTACCTTGATGTTGCCGCGCCGGACCACGTCGGCCCAGCGTGTCGTCTCGGCCTCGACGAAGGCGGTGAATTCGGCGCGCGACTGCGGCTGGATGTCGATCGCCAGCGGCTCCATGCGACGGCGCGCCTCTTCGTCCTTCAACGCCTCGACCAGCGCGGCATGGAGGCGGTCGAGCACGGCCGGCGGCGTGGCGGCGGGCCCGAACAGGCCGGCCCAACCCGTGACGACGAAGCCCGCGAACCCTTGCTCGACCATGGTCGGCACGTCGGGCAACAGGGGCGAGCGCTGCGCGCCGGTCTGGGCGATCGCGCGGATGCGGCCGGCCTTGACCTGCGGCAGGGCCGAGGGCGCGTTGTCGAACATCATCTGGATCTGGCCCGACACGAGATCGGCCAGTGCCGGCGCGCTGCCCTTGTACGGCACGTGCTGGAGGTCGATTCCGGCGGCGAGCTTCAGCATCTCGCCGCACATATGCAGCGTACTGCCCGACCCGGACGAGCCGAAATTCACCTTGCCCGGATGCGCCTTGGCGTAGGCGACCAGCTCGGCAACCGTCTCGACGGGCAGCGAGCCGGTGACCGAGAGGACGTTGGGCACCGAGCCGACGAGCGACAGCGGCGCGAAATCCCGGCGATGATCGTACGGCAGGTTGGGATAGAGACTGGCATTGATGGCGTTGGTCGAGATCGTGCCGAGCAGCAGCGTGTAGCCGTCGGGTGCCGACTTCGCCACGAGGTCGGCGCCGAGCCCGCCCGCCGCGCCCGGCTTGTTGTCGATCACCACCGGCTGACCGAGCCGGTCGCTCATGCGCGGCGCGATCGCCCGCGCCATGATGTCGGGCGCGCCGCCGGCCGGAAACGGCACGACGAGACGGATCGGCCGTGCCGGAAATTCCTGCGCCCGCACCGGCGCGGCCGAAAGGATCAGTGCGCCGGCGACGAACGCGCGTCTAGTTGATCTTGATGTCGGCATCGCGGACGACCTTGCCCCATTTCTCGTACTCGGCGCGCAGGAAGGCACCGGTCTGCTCCGGCGTCATCGGCGCCGGATGGAAGCTCTGCTTGAGGAAGCCGTCGCGCACCTCGGGCGTCTCCAGCGCGGTGCGGACCGCCGCGTTCAGCGTGTCGATGACCGGCCGCGGCGTGGCCTTCGGCGCCATCAGCACGCCCCAGGCACCGACCTCGTAGCCCGGCAGGGTGTCGGCGATCGGCGGCACGTCGGGCAGCTCGGGCTGGCGCTGCAGGCTCGCCACGCCGAGCGCGCGTACCTTGCCGGCGCGCACGTTGGGCACCGCCACCGGCATGTTGTCGAGCAGGAGCTGGATGCGCCCCGCGATAAGGTCGAGCTGGAGCGAGGCCGAGCTGTACGGCACGTGCTGCATGTCGGTGCCGCTCATCATCCGGAACAGCTCCATGCCGAGATGGAGGTTCGAGCCGATGCCGGTCGAGCCGTAGGAAAGCTTGCCGGGATTGGCCTTGGCATAGGCGATCAGCTCCGGGACGGTCTTCACCGGCAGCTCGGGATTGCACACCAGCACGTTGGCGACCTTGGCGATCAGGCTGATCGGCTCGAAGTCGTCGACCGGCTTGTACTTGATATCGGTCAGGATGTGCGGACTGACGACATGGGTGGTGCTCGAGCCGAACACCAGCGTGTAGCCGTCGGGCTTGGCGCGCGCCACGAACTCGCCGCCGATATGGCCCGACGCACCGGGCTTGTTGTCGATCACGAAGGAGGCCTTCATCGACTGAGCCATCGCCGCCGTCATCAGCCGCGCCAGCGCGTCGAGCGCGTTGCCGGCCGGACCGGGCACGACGACGTGGATCGGCTGGCCGGGCTGCCAGGCCTGGGCGACGGCTTGCCGAGCCGCCGCCGTGACGGCAAGCGCCGCCAGCGAGGCGAGCGCCCTCCTGCGCTTCATGCTTCCCTCCCATCTTGTCCTTGGCCACAGCACAGCACCGATCGGCCGGTGCCGTCCAAGCCGGGCTTTGACTTGATCGATAAGCAACGCTTATTGTTTTGCCGACGGCACCCTGGGAGCGTTGCGATGAAGACGGTTCTCCTTCTTGCGCTGGCGGCAGTGCTGAGCCTGGGCGGCCGTGCGGCGACCGCCGCCGACGGCATCGCCGAAAAATACTGGAAGCTGGTCGAGCTGAACGGCAAGCCCGTGCCGACCCTGGAGCGCGAGCCGCACATGATCCTGAAAGCGGACGGGCGCGTGAACGGCTTCGGCGGCTGCAACGCATTTACCGGCGACTACAAGCTCGATGCCGCGACCTTGCGACTGAGCTTCGGCCAGATCGCCTCGACGATGATGGCCTGCGCCGCCGGCATGGAAGTCGAACAAGCCTTCCACGAAGTCCTGCGCAATGCCGACAGCTTCGCGCTCGATGGCGACCGGCTGGTTCTCAACCGCGCCCGCATGGCCCCGCTCGCGCGCTTCGAGGCGGTTTACCTGCGCTGATCATGCACCTGCGGCAGCTCCGCACCTTCGTCACGGTGGCCCACGAACGCCATTTCGGCCGGGCAGCGCGGCGCCTGCATATCGCCCAGCCCGCCGTCAGCCAGCAGATCCGCATCCTCGAGGCCGATCTCGGCACGCGCCTGTTCGAGCGCACCAGCCGGTCGGTCGAGCTGACCGCGGCCGGCCACACCCTGCTGGCCGGCGCGCCCGACATCCTGGAGCGCATGGCCAAGCTCGCCGAGGCGACGCGCGCAACCGGGCGTGCGCTGCGCGGCGAGCTGCGGCTCAACTACGCGCGCACCGCGCCGGTCGGCATCGCCACCGACATCGTCGAGGAATTCCGACGGCGCCATCCCGACGTGACGCTGATGACCGACACGGCCAACACCGCGCGCAGCCTCGTACAGCTTCGCGACGGAGCACTGGAAGCCGCTTTCGTGCGCCTGCCGGTGATCGACCCATCGGACCTCGCCATCCTGGAGGTCGGCCGCGACCCGCTGGTCGCGGCCCTGCCGACAGGCCATCGACTGGCGCGCCGACGCACGCTCAGGCCCGCGGACCTGCGCAACGAGCGGCTGGTCTTCTGGCCTCGGGCGAACGGACCGGGCTTCCACGACTGGATCGTCGAGCACCTGTTCGAGGGAGAGATGCCGGCGGTCGCCCGGATCGAGCCCGACACCGAGCAGATGGTGCGCGCCGTGGCGCACGGCGAAGGCTGCGCGGTCACCACGGCGGCGCGCGCCTCGATGCTGTCGATGCGCGGCGTGGCGTTCAAGCCGTTCGCCGAGCCCGCACCCGCCTCTCCGCTCGGCCTCGTCTGGCGATCGGCCGAGATCTCGCCGCCGCTGCGCCAGCTGGTGACGATCGCGCGGAAGCTGGCGCGGCGGTGAGTTCCCGTCGTCCCGACCGGAGCGAAGCGGAGTGGAGGGACCTGTTCATCCCGACAGACGTCGCATGAGGAGATCCCTCCACTACGCCTCGCCCCGCTCGGCTCCGGTCGGGACGACGGAATCTTCCCAAGATTCGACTATTGCGCCTTGGGCCCCGCCCAGCCGTCCAGCACCTCCCACTTCGCCTTGCGCTGATCCTCGCGCGACTTCTTGAAGTCGTGGCCGAAGGGAGCGCTCTCGAAGCTGCCGTAGGTCGGATTGGCGAGCACCAGCCATTCGCGGCCCCAGCGCTCCCTGTTCTCCTCGAATGCTTTCTCGCGCTCCGCCTCGCTCAGGCGGTAGCGATCGTCGAAGTCGCCGAAGTTGTCGCCGAAGTTCAGAAGGACCCGATAGTCCTTGGCGACCGCCGCGCGCCGCGTGCTCTTGGCGCTGCCCCAGTCCTTCTGCTCGCCCTGCATCAGGAAGGTGTCGACATTGCCGCCCATCGGGAAGCCGAGCTTCTCCATGTTGGCGCGCGTGTCCTTCTCGGTCTCCACGCCGCGGCCGGTGATGTAGAACACCTTCACGCCCTTTGAATCGGCGAGCTTCGTGAACTCGACGGCGCCGGGGATCGCGCGCGAGATCTGCGCGGCGCAGAATTCGTTCCAGGTCTTGATGCTGAAGACCTGGTTGTTCTTCAGCAGCCAGACCTCGTAGGGCGAATTGTCGAGCACCGTCTCGTCGACGTCGAGAATGACCGCCGGCGGCAGGTTGGCGAAATCGCCCTTCTGCTCGCCGGGCGCGGCGGTCCAGCTCTTGTCGGCCAGCGCCTGCTCCAGCCGGATCTTCGCCAGCGCATAGACGGTGAGCGCGTTGCCCTTGTACTCGACGGACCGCTGGTTCCACAGCGCCGCGAGCAGCATGTCGTGCGGCGTCGGCTCCTGCGCGCCGGCCGTACCCGCCCCGAGCGCGACGGCGATCGCGCCGAGCGCGATGATCTTCCTGGCTGTCATGACGGCACCCCCTTCAACAGTTTCGCCTTGGTCGCATCGTCGGCGAACGATGCCTCGATCGCGGTGCGCGTGATCGCACGCAGCACCAGCTCACCCAGGCCCGCCTGATCGTATTCCGTCCCGAGCGTGGTGTGGAAGAACGGCGGATCGTCGGAACCGAGCGTCACCCGCACGCCGCCCGCGATCAGCCGCGGCAGCGGATGGGCGGCGCGGTTGGGATAGAGGCCGAGCGCCACGTTGCTGCCGGGGCAGACCTCCAGCGCGATGCCGCGCCGCGCCAGCTCCTCGACCAGCGCCGAATCCTCGATCGAGCGCACCCCGTGGCCGATGCGCGTCACCGGCAGGTCGCGAATGGCCGCCCACACGCTCTCGGGCCCGACGACCTCGCCGGCGTGGATGGTGCAGCCCAGCCCGTTCTCGTGCGCCAGGCGATAGGCCGGCGCGAAATCGGCCGGCGTGAACTTCGCCTCGTCGCCGCCCATGCCGAGCGCCACGACATAGGGATGCGGCTCGGCCACGATCTGCCGCGCCAGCGCCAGCGCGCGGTCGGGACCGAGATGGCGAATGCAGATGCCGATGATGCGCGCCTCTATGCCGAAGTCGCGCCGCGCCCGATCGATGGCGTCGACCAGCGCGCCGAGCCAGTCGGCATAGGGAATGCCGAGCGACTTCGGCCGCTCGGGCGAGCAGAACATCTCGACATAGATCGCGCCCTCCGCCGCCGTACGCTGGAGGTAGGAGTAAAGGATGTCACCGAAGTCGCGCGCCGTGCGCAGCACGCCGCACACCCGGTCGTAGGCGTCGAGGAAGCTCAGGAAATCGCGCCAGATATAGTGGCCCTCGGCATCGAACAGCTTGTCCGGCAGATCGAGGCCGTTGCGCGCCGCCAGCGCGTGCGCCAGATCGGGGGGGATGGAGCCTTCGAGATGGCAATGAAGCTCGGCCTTGGGAATCACGTAAATCCTCGCAGTGGCAGGTCGGGCCGTTGCAGCCAGTTGTCCGCATCGTACGACGCGTGGCCGTCGATCAGGTGCAGCGTATAGGCATGACGCGGCCGCGACGAGCGGTTCGCGCTGCTGGCATGCGGCAGCAGGCCGTGCAGCACGACCAGCGTGCCGCGCCGGACCTCGATCGGCACCGGCTCGACAGCAGGCCAGAGAGTGGCGTCGATCTCCTCGGTGACGGTGCCATCGCCCGAGCGGCGGAAGCGCTGGCGCAGCGGACCGCGATGGGCGCCCGGCAGCGCGAGCAGGCAGCCGTTCTCCCGGTCGGCATCGTCGAGGGCGATCCAGAAGCCGGTCACGGTGACGGGCGTGGTGTGCAGGAAGGTCGCGTCCTGATGCCAGCCGACCTCGCCGCCGATGCCGGGATTCTTGAAGATGTACATCGATTGCAGCAGCAGGGGCCGGACCAGGCCGACCTCGCGCGCGAGCGCCGCGAGCCTGGGCTGGCGCGAGATCCGATCGAACACCGGATCGAGATCGTGCAAGGCGTGGCCGATCTTGTTCGGCGCGTCCGGCGCCTCCTCCTCGAAGAAGAACCGGATCGCGCCGCCCGAGTCGAGGAAGTACCGGTCGCGCGCGTGGCCCTGGTCGCGGGTCGAGAAGACTGTGCGCGCCCGACCGGGATCGAAGCCGGCCATAAGCTCGGCCGCGCGCGCCTGCAGGGCGTCGCAGTCGCCGGCCGGAAGGAAGTCCGGCAGCACGAGGAAGCCGTCGCGCGCGTAGTCGCCGCTCATTCGACGATCCGGTCGATCACCACCGGCCGCGGTGGCGGTGCGGGCTCGCCGATGCGGATCGCCTTGCGCAGACGGGCAATCGCCTCGTCGGCATCGACCTCGCGCGCGGCATGGACCAGGCAGAGCGGGCTGCCGGTACGGACCTTCGTGCCGACATCGACGAACTCCGTGAAACCGACCGCCGGATCGATCGCATCGTCGGCATGGCTGCGGCCGCCGCCCAGCCCGATCACCGCGATACCGACCTCGCGCGCGTTCATGCCGACGACATGACCCGGCCGCGCCGCCGTGCACGGCTTGATCACGGCTGCATGCGCGAGGTAGCGCCCCGGATTCTCCACCACGTCGGTCGGCCCGCCCAGCCCCGCTACCATGCGCGCGAACGTCTCCGCCGCGCGGCCGTCCGCCAATGCCGCCTCCGCGCGCGCCCGGCCCGCCGCGACGCTCGGCGCCAGGTCGCCCAGCGCCAGCATCTCGCCGGCCAACGCCATGACGACCTCGTGCAGGCGCGGATCGCGCGGGCCCTCACCGGTGAGATAGGCGATCGTCTCCAGCACCTCGAGCGCGTTGCCGACATCGCGGCCCAGCACTTGGTCCATGTCGGTGATCAGCGCGGTGGTCGACAGCCCCGCCTGGTTGGCGACGGTGACCAGGCTGCCGGCGAGATCGCGCGCCATCACCTCGGTGTCGCAGAAGGCGCCGGAGCCGCACTTCACGTCCATCACCAGCCCGTCGAGCCCGGCGGCGATCTTCTTCGACAGGATCGAGCTCACGATCAGCGGGATCGATTCGACGGTCGCCGTCACGTCGCGCACGCCGTAGAGCCGGCGGTCGGCGGGCGCGAGATCGTCGGTCTGGCCGATGATGGCGCAGCCGACCTCGCGCACGACCCGGCGGAAGGTGGCTACGTCCGGCTGCACGTCGTAACCCGAGATCGCCGACAGCTTGTCCAGCGTGCCGCCGGTATGGCCGAGCCCGCGGCCGGAGATCATCGGCACGAAGGCGCCGCAGGCGGCCACGATCGGCGCCAGCATGAGGCTCACCTTGTCGCCCACGCCGCCGCTGGAATGCTTGTCGATGATCGGGCCGGGAAGATCGAGGTCGTTCCAGTCGAGCGTGACGCCGGACCGCACGAGCCCCAAGGTCATCGCCACCCGCTCGGCTGTGGTCATGCCGCGGAAGAACACCGCCATGGCGAAGGCCGCGACCTGACCCTCGCTCAGGCTGTTGTCGGTGATGCCGCGGGCGATGAACGCGATCTCCTCGCCCGACAGCTCGAGCCCGTCGCGCTTCCGGCGAATGATCTCCTGCGGCAGCATGCGGCAGATTATGCCCGCGCCGAAGACGCTGTCATCCCGGAGCGCAGCAGGGTTCCTTACGCTGGGAGCGCGGCTCTCCAGAGCCGCTCTTACTTCGGTTGACACATCCCATGAGCGGCTCTGGGAAGCCGCGCCCCCAGCGACCTCGTCAGGCGTACCCTTCGAGGAAGCGGCGCAGCTGGCGCCGGACCTTTCCGGCGGCTTCCTGCGCGACGGCGAGGGTCTGGGCGTGGCCGAGCTTGTCCGGAGTGAGGCCGGCGGCATAGTTGGTCATCAGCGACAGCGCCGCCACGCGCAACCCGGCATGACGCGCCAGGATGGTCTCGGGCACGGTCGACATGCCGACGGCGTCGGCGCCCAGCACGCGCGCGGCGCGGATCTCGGCCGGGGTCTCGAAGCTCGGGCCGCTGAACCAGATGTAGGTGCCCTCGAACACGTCCTCGCCGGCGGCAACCAGCGCCGCCCGTAGCGCCGGATCATAGGCATCGACCATGTCGACGAAGCGGCCGTTGCCGGTCTCGCCGAACAGCGGGTTGACGCCGGTGAAGTTGATGTGGTCGGTCACCGCCATCACCGCGCCCGGCGGCATATCGAGCCGCAGGCTGCCGGCGGCATTGGTCTGCAGCAGCGTCTCGCAGCCGAGCTCGGCGATGGCGCGGATCACCGGCTTCATCTCGTCGGCCCGGCCGCGCTCGTAGTAGTGGGCACGCCCCTGCAGCACGGCGACCGGAGTCCGGCCGACATGACCCAGGACGAGGCGTCCGGCATGGCTGCCGACCGTGGTCGGCGGGAAGCCGGGCAGCTCGGAATAGGATAGTGTCGCGACGGGCTCGACCTCGTCGGCGAACCCGCCGAGCCCCGAGCCGAGGATCACGGCGACCTTGGGCCGGAAGCCAGGAATGTCCCGCATGGTCAGCCGAAATGCTGCGGGCCGAACGACATCGGCAGCAGCATGCCCAGCGTGACGGTACGGTGCAGGCCGTCGGGCCCGCAGAGATGGATCTTCAAGTCGTCCGCCGCGAACTCGCGCAGCTTCTGGCGGCAGCCGCCGCACGGCGTGATGACCTCCGGCCCCGGTCCCACCACCAGGCATTCCAGCACCCGACGCTTGCCCGCGGCGACCAGCGCGGCAAGCGCGCCGGCTTCCGCGCAAATGCCCTGCGGGTAGGCCGCGTTCTCGACGTTGCAGCCGCCATGGATGCCCCCGTCCTCGTCGCGCAGCGCGGCGCCGACATGGAACTTCGAATAGGGCGCATGGGCGCGCATCATCATGGTGCGCGCCAGATGCAGCAGGTCGTCCATCTCAGTGCTCCTTCTCGTAGGGCACGCCGATCGCGCGGGGGGCGACGGCGCGCCCGATGAAGCCGGCCAGCAGGAACATGGTCAGAAGATAGGGCAGCGACTGGATCAGTTGTACCGGCACCTCGCCCACGCCCGGCACCTTCACGCCCTGCAGGCGAATCGCCACCGCGTCGAGCAGGCCGAACATCAGGCAGGCGCCGAAGGCCGGAAACGGCCGCCACTTGCCGAAGATCACGGCGGCCAGCGCGATGAAGCCCTGGCCCGCCGTCATGTCGCGGCTGAAGCCGGCATTCTGCGCGATCGCGATATAGGCGCCGGCCAACCCCGAGAACAGGCCGCACAGCAGCACCGCGCGATAGCGCAGCCACGTCACCGAGATTCCGGCCGAATCGACCGCCAGCGGCATCTCGCCGACGGCCCGCAGGCGCAGGCCGAAGCGCGTGCGCGTCACGATCCACCAGGTGAGCGGCACGGAGAGGAGCGCGGCATAGACAAGGATGTTGTCGCCGGCGCGCGGAAAGAAGAGCGGCAGCAGGCGCTCGCTGCCCTCCAGCGCCGGCGTCTGCCCGCCGCGCGCGAACCACGCTGTGCCCCACACCACGGTGAGGCCGGCGGCGATGATGTTGAGGGCGACGCCGCTCACCACCTGATTGCCGCGATAGGTGATGCAGGCGAGCCCATGGAGCAGCGCCAACGCCTCGGCGGCGGCGACGGCGGCGGCGACGCCCCACCACGCCGAATGGGTGGTGGCGGCCACGGCGCCGGCAAAGAAAGCCGCCATCAGCATCTTGCCTTCGAGCCCGACATCGATGATGCCGCTGCGCTCCGAGAACAGCCCGCCCATGGCGCACAGGATCAGCGGCGTCGCCGTGCGCAGGGTCGCGGCGGCGACGAGGAAGAGCAGCGACAGCGGGTCGTCCATCACGGCCGCCGGAACGCGAACAGCGCCTGCAGCCACGGCCGCGGCAACTGGACCAGCGCGCCGGAGAACAGGATCACCAGGCCCTGGATCAGCACCACTGTCTCGCGCGTAATCTGCGGGATGTCGAAGGCGAGCTCGGCGCCACCCTGCTGCAGCGCGCCGAACAGAAGCGCGGCGAGCGCGATGCCGAGCGGGTGGTTGCGGCCCATCAGCGCCACGGCGATGCCGGCAAAGCCGTAGCCCGCCGGGAAGTCGAGCACGATGCGGTGATGCACGCCCATCAGCTCGTTGACGCCGACGAAACCGGCCAGCGCGCCGCTGAGGCACATCGCCAGCATGGTCATGTGGCGCAGGTTGGTGCCGGCATAGACCGCCGCCTCGGGATTATGGCCCATGGTGCGCAGCGCATAGCCCCACGGCGTGTGCCACAGGAACACCCAGACGGCGACGCAGCAGGCCAGCGCCAGCAGCAGCGAGAGGTTGAGCGCATTGCCGCCCATCTGCGGCAGGAAGGCCGAGGGCGCGAAGCCGCGGCTCTGCGGCGTCATCGAGCCGGGCGCGATCAGCACGTTGACCATCAGGTAGACCATCAGCGCGGCGGCGACGAAGTTGAACATGATGGTGGTGATGACGATGTGGCTGCCGCGCCACGCCTGCAGCCAGGCCGGCACGGCCGCCCAGGCCGCGCCGAACAGGGCGGCGGCGGCGATGCCGACGGGGATCATCAGCCAGGCCGGCAGGTAGCGGTCGAGCGCGAGGATCGCCAGGCCGCAGCCCAGCCCGCCGAGATAGGCCTGGCCCTCGCCGCCGATGTTGAACAGGCCGCCGTGGAAGGCGACGGCCACGGCAAGGCCGGTGAAGATGAAGTTGGTCGCGTAGTAGAGCGTGTAGCCGATCGACTCGGGCGAGCCGACGGCGCCCACCACCAGCAGCGAGAGCGCATGAAACGGATCGACGCCGATGATGCGCACGATGATGCCGACGGTGACGAAGGCGAGCGCGATGTTGACCAGCGGCAGCAGCACGATGTCGGCCCAGGCCGGCAGGGGTCGGCGAGACAGGGTCACCCTTCGGCCCTTTTCTCATGTGGCCGGGAGCCGCCAACTTTTGGTTCGTTTACCCTTCTTTCCGTCGTCCCGAGCGGAGCGAAGCGTAGTCGAGGGACCTGCCCATCCCGGCGGACGTTGCAGGAAGAGGTCCCGCCACGACGCCTCGCTTCGCTCGGCTCCGGTCGGGACGACGAGCTTTTTCGATCAAAGTCAGCGCCCATGAGAGTCGCGCTCCCGGCCAGCGCCCGCCATCATCAGGCCGAGCGTGCGCTCGTCGGCACGGCTGCCTTCGACCTCGCCGACGATCCGGCCGCCGAACATCACCAGGATGCGGTCGGCGAGCGACAGGATCTCGTCGAGCTCGACCGACACGACCAGCACCGCGCAGCCCGCGTCGCGGCTCTTCACCAGCTCGCGATGGATGAACTCGATCGCGCCGATATCGACGCCGCGCGTCGGCTGGCCGACCAGCAGGACCTTGGGCTCGCGCGCCATCTCGCGCGCCAGCACCAGCTTCTGCTGGTTGCCGCCGGAGAAGCTCGACGAGCGCAGGCCCGGCACGCGCGGACGTACGTCGAAGCGTTCCATAAGCCGTGCGCAATGGGCGCCCACGGCCGGGCCGTTCAGCAGGCCGTGCTGGCTGAACGGCGGGAGCTCGTGATAGCCGAGGATCGAGGTCTCCGAGGCGCGGAACGCCGCGACCATGCCTTGGCGCTGGCGGTCCTCCGGCACATGGGCGACGCCGAGATCGCGCATCTCGGCCGGGTCGCCCGGATGGTCCGCGTCGATCGTCCGACCACAGACGACCAGCCGGCCGCTCGTGGGGCGGCGGATGCCGGCCAGCACCTGCAGGAGCTCGGTTTGGCCGTTGCCCGAGACGCCGGCGATGCCGACGATTTCGCCGGCCCGCAGCGCCAGCTCGATGTCGTCGAGCAGGACCACGCCGCGGCCGTCGACCAGGCCGAGATGCTCGGCAGAAAGCCGCACCTCGCCCGGATGCGGCGGCACCTTGTCGAACTGCAGCCGCACCTTGCGGCCGACCATCAGCTCGGCGAGCTCCTCGGCATCGGTGTCGGCGGTGCGCCGCTCGGCCACCATCTGGCCCTGGCGCATCACGAACACCCGGTCGGTCGCCGCCATGATCTCGCGCAGCTTGTGGGTGATGAGCACGACGGTGACGCCGCGTTCCTTCAGCGTCGCGAGGATGCGGAAGAGCCGGTCGGTCTCCTGCGGCGTCAGCACCGCGCTCGGCTCGTCGAGGATCAGGATGCGCGCGCCGCGGAACAGCACCTTGAGGATCTCGACCCGCTGCTGCTCTCCGACGGAAAGATCGGCGACCTTCGCATCGGGATCGACGGTGAGGCCGTAGTCGCGCGACAGCCGCGCCAGCTCGGCGCGCGCCGCGGCGAGGCCGCCGGCCAGCATCGGCCCGCCTTCTGCGCCCAGGATCAGGTTCTCCAGCACGGTGAAGCTGTCGATCAGCATGAAATGCTGGTGCACCATGCCGATGCCGTGGCGGATGGCGTCGCGCGGACCGTCCATCTGCACGGGCTGGCCGTCGACGCGGATCGTGCCGGCGTCGGCGCGATAGAGCCCGTAGAGGATGCTCATCAGCGTCGACTTGCCGGCGCCGTTCTCGCCGATGATGCCGGTGATCGCACCCTTCTCGATCGAGAGCGACACGCCGCGCACGGCGTGCACGCTGCCGAACGACTTGTCGATCCCCTCGAGCGCGATCGCCGGAACGGTCACTTGCAGGCGTTGTTGCTCATGTAGTCGACGACGACGATCTTGCCCGAGATGATGTCGGCCTTGGCCGCCTCGACCTTGGCCTTCATCTCCGGCGTGATCAGCTTCTCGTTGTACTGGTCGAGCGCCCAGTCGACGCCGCCTTCCTTGAGGCCCAGCACCGATACGTCGCCCTTCCATGTGCCAGCCTGCATCGCCTTGAAGCTGTTGTAGGCCGCGACATCGACCCTCTTGAGCATCGAGGTCAGCATGTTGCCGGGATGCAGGTGGTTCTGGTTCGAGTCGACGCCGATGCCGAGCTTGCCGCGATCCTTGACCGCCTGGAGGATGCCGATGCCGGTGCTGCCGGCCGCGGCGTAGATGACGTCGACGCCGCGATCGATCTGGCCCTTGGCGAGCTCCGCGCCACGGCCGGGATCGTTCCAGGCGGCCGGCGTCGTGCCGGTCATGTTGGAGATCAGCTCGGCATTCGGATTGGCGTACTTGATGCCCTGCTCGTAGCCGCACTGGAACTTGCGGACCAGCGGGATATCCATGCCGCCGACGAACCCGACCTTGCCGGTCTTCGACGCCATCGCCGCCAGGATGCCGACCAGGAACGAGCCTTCGTGCTCGCGGAACACCACCGACTGGACGTTGGGCAGCTTCACCACGCTGTCGATGATGGTGAAATGCGTGTTGGGGAATTCCTTGGCGACCTTCTCCAGTGCCACCGCCTGGGAGAAGCCGACGGCGATGATCGGATCCTGCCCTCTTTGGGCAAATCTCCGCAGCGCCTGCTCGAACTGGGTCTCGTTGCTGGGCTCGAAGTCGGCGACGGCGATTCCCGTCTCCTTCGTGAACTTCTGGGCGCCGTTGCTCACGCCTTCGTTGAAGGATTTGTCGAACTTGCCGCCGTTGGCATAGACGATCGCCGGCTTGACGGTCGTCTGCGCCTCGGCGACGCCGGCCATGTTGGGACCAGTCACGGCGACGAGCGCGAGCAGCGATAAGATCCAACCCTTCATGAAGGCTCCCTCGATGATTGTTACAAGTGTGGACCGGCGCGGCCCGCCGGTCTAGGCGGGGATGGACCGGCACGCGCCTTGCAGCCCTTTGCCCCGGAGGAACCATGGCCGACTACGATCTCGTGATCCGCAACACCACCATCGCCACCGCTTCAGACGTGGTGAAAGGCGATATCGGCATCGTGCGCGGCCGGGTCGTGGCGCTCGGCGAGCATCTCGACAAGGGGCAAAAGGAGATCGACGCGACCGGCCTGATCGCCGTCCCGGGCGGGATCGACGCCCATGTCCATTTCGACCAGGACACCGCCGACGGCTCGGTCTTCGCCGACGACTTCGAGAGCGGCAGCCGGGCGGCGGCGGCGGGCGGCACCACGACCATCATTCCCTTCGCCTACCAGAGCAAGGGCCAGCCGCTGCGCGACGCGGTCAACAAGTACCACAAGCGCGCCGAGGGCAAGTCGCTGATCGACTACGCCTTCCACGTGATCCTGTCCGACGCCAGCGAGAAGATCATGGGGCAGGATTTCACCGCCCTGGTCGCCGACGGCTACACCTCGTTCAAGGTCTACATGACCTACGACGACGTGAAGCTGACCGACCGCGAGGTGCTCGATGCGCTCGCCGCCGCGCGGCGCGAGCAGGCGATGCTGATGATCCATGCCGAGAATTCCGACTGCATCACCTGGCTGACCGAGCGGCTGGAATGGAAGGGCATGACGGCGGCCAAGTTCCACGCCACCTCGCGGCCCTACGTGGTCGAGCGCGAGGCGACGCACCGGGCGATCTCGCTCGCCGAGCTGCTCGACGTGCCGATGCTGCTGGTCCACGTCTCGGCCAAGGAGGCGATGCACGAGATCCAGCGGGCGCAGGCGCGCGGTCTCAAGGTCTATGGCGAGACCTGCCCGCAGTACCTGTTCCTGAGCGAGGAGGATTTCGACAAGCCGGGCGACGAGGGCAGCAAGTGCGTCTGCTCCCCGCCGCCGCGCGGGACCGAGAACCAGGAGCATATCTGGACCGGCCTCAGCGCCAACACCTTCCACGTGCTGTCGTCCGACCATGCCGCGTTCAAGTACGACGACCCGCGCGGCAAGAAGCTGCCCGGCGCCGAGAAGAGCTTCCGCCGCATCCCCAACGGCGTGCCCGGCGTGGAGACCCGCCTGCCGCTCTTGTTCTCCGAGGGCGTCAACAAGGGCCGCATCACCCTGCAGCAATTCGTGGCGCTCTCCTCGACCAACGCCGCGAAGATCTACGGCCTGCATCCCAGGAAGGGCACGATCGCGGTCGGCGCCGATGCCGACATCGTGCTGTGGGACCCGACGCGGCGGGTGAGCCTCACCAACTCGATGCTCCACCACAATTGCGACTACACGCCCTACGAGGGACGCGAGCTGACCGGCTACCCGGTGATGACGCTGTCGCGCGGCGAGGTCGTGATGGACGAGGGCCGGATGAGCGGCTCCGCCGGCCGCGGCCTGTTCCAGAAATGCGACCGCCCCGACCCCGCCCGCCCGCGCGGCAAACCCCTGATCGACCCGTCGATCTTCAGTTGAGCTGACTTTGCCCTATTCTTATGGTGAGGTGGCGCCGCCATACGACGCGTCCCTACCGTCAATCATGACTAGGGCTTAGGAGTGTTGTCGACGGGCTCGGCTCCTCGACCGCATTCTCACAAGCGAGAACTCAATGGAGGACACCGACCGCCAAAACTATCAAGCTGCCTGACCAGCATCCGGTGCGGCTTCTGCCAGTCGATTACCAACTCAGTCTAAGCGGGGCGTTCTATCTGAGAATAACTTCAATCTTATCCCCCCAAATTCCTTACCAGTCCGGAAGGAAGTGCGCAGAGGGTGACTTGTCTCCGAAGAGATGGTCTTCGCGTTTCTTTTGAGTCTTTTCGATGCGACTTCCGATCGCGCGAAGCACGGTTGGTAGAAAGGCGCGATGCGTATTGCTTCTTACTCCCAACGTCTCGGACCAGATATCGACGCGAAGGTCGACAATCTTGGCGAGCAGCACCGAGGCCTGCCAAAACTCCAACGGGGTCCTAGCGGATATCATCTGCCCGTACCAAGTGCGCGCCCAGAGGTTTCGCTCGTAGGCCTTGGTCGCCGCTTTCTGGGCAATACCGATATAGCCTTGCGCACCATTAAAACGGGAAAGAACACTTTCCGCATGGACACTTTGATCAGAATATCCAGCGAGTGTCAGCGCTAAACATAAGTCGGCGGGCTGACCGGTCGTAAGCAAATCATCGATTGTGTCTTCGACAACGTTAGCCTTACCATTCAGACAGGCAGCGAAGACTTCTAAGGCGATCTTGCTATCGTCTCGGCAGGTAACCAAGCGGCGCTTGCAAACATCTTGGAGTTCGGGAACATCAGCATTTTCCCAGAGGTAAAGCGATTCTGCAGGCGCCTTCGCAACGCCCTGCACTCGATTGATTGCGGGCTCGATAGTTGCAAGCCGGGACAGCAGCCTTCTAGCGCCAGTATGCTTTGAAAGGATGACTGCCAGTTGCATTGCAAAGTGATGGAGGTAGCGCAGTTGAACATCTGTCGCCGCATTTAGTAATTCAATCCAATGCTCCCCTGCGCTCTCTTCCGCCTTAATAAGCGATTTTACACCTTCTAGCGTCAGGTCAGAAAGTACGAGGTTGGCGTCGGCCGTCGTGAGCTCTTTCCTGAAGCTATCAAAAGAACGTGCCATTCGGTCTTGTCGAGCATCAAACTGCTCATCTGTCTCTCCGAGACGGCCGAACTGATCCCCTAGATCCTGACTTGGCGGTGGATCGTTGAGCGAGATCAGCGGCGGCTTAGCGTCGGCCACATTCGGTGTCGAAGTTGTCATCTTCGGCAAGTTAGAGGTGTGCGAATACCCAAGCGCTCTGATGAGGGCCGCCTCAACGCGTTTTGCGATCGCGCTCGCGGCCGTTGGGCCTAGCGTCTGCGCAGCGAATCCATAATGATCAAGGTCCATGCGATCAAGAGCCTCATCAAGAGTGATAAGACCTGCCTTTGCGGCTTGAAGAATCGCCGACGAACCGTACCACCGCTCGAAAGTCTGCTTCCCATGACGTAAGGCACGGGCATCCCATCCGATTGCAACGATCGCCTTCAGTAGGTTCAGATCTCCGCTGGCGGCAGCAGCACCAAGCGCTTGAGTGCGCACACCATCGTCACTGGACTCTAGGAGTTCCCGCACGATCGCGCGCGACCGCTGTGAGAGGGGAGGGTTCGAATACCGTATGGCGGCGAGAACCGCGCTTTGTTTATCGGTATCGGTCGATTGGAGAATACGCTCAAGGATGTGCTCGGCGCCTTCTTCCGAGGCTGGACGCAGCGCAGCCAGAATATCGAGCAATACGGTGTTTCCTCCGATTCCCGCGATCGCTTCGAGCTGTTCGTCCGCCGGAAGGTGAGTAATCGCGGTAAAAATCAAATATTGAGCGGCAATCCACTCATCGCGATGATCCCTATGATCATCATGCCTTGCAGTGCTGGCTTGCCCGGCTTTCAGGATGTTGCGCGCCTGTTGATCTGTTAGTGCGGCACTATGCTCTAGCAGGGTAAGAGCGCCCAGCCATCTGGCTAAGTCCGCTCTGTTCAGAATGTCATCAGCTAGAGCTCTATGAACTGCAACAGCGTCAGCGAGGTGAAACCGTGCGACGCCTGCCCGAGCCGTGTTGAAGAGCCTGTCTTCTGAGCCCGGACCCCTATGGGTTGCGAGCTTAGATGCGTCGATTGCGCGATACTGTGTTGCTGTCGTATCAACATTGTCGGGCTTTTTCGTGCCCGGATCGCACGGATCGACCTCGCAGTACTTCTCGACGAGCGACCATCCCAAGAACTTCTCACGATCTCTCGTGAGCCATTCGGCCAGGTCCTCGGCGCGCTTCGCGTCATCGACCGCCCCCGTTGCGCGCAAGATCTCAACGCTCGACCATTTACCAACGGTCGAAGAGTTGTCGCCGTCGAACGTCGTTATCCATTTTAGAAGGCCCGCTTGCGTCTCGTTCCAATCCACGCGATTGAACCGAATAAGCTGCTCAAACTCCTTGCTTGGTGCATGGGTGGCTGGTCCAAGCGCGTTGGAGAAGCTCCATCTCACAAGATCGTCCGCAAAACCTTTTAGGTGCTTACCGGCAAGAAGGTAGAAGGCCGTGCGATGCAACGTATCCAAATGCCACTTATTCGAAAGAACAAGATTTTCGTCGCGATACTTTCTCTCCACGCTGGTGAGGTCATTGACTCTCTTATCAATATCAGTCTGCCGCTTGTTCCGTTCCTCGATGACTTCGTTCTCGGGGTCGCGTCTGGGCGATTTGAACATTCTTCGTTCAGGGGCGAGCGAGTAATATGCGAGCCAACGCCGCACTGCGTCCGAGATAGCTTCCCATACGAGCGGATTATCTCGATGCTTATGCAGTGCATAAAGTATCCAATCAGCATTCGGAATATGAGTCTCACTGGTGTATACGTTCTCAGCGGCTTCAAGGAAGGAGAGCGTTGCCGATCGTGCCAAAACAGCGAAGGCATCGGCCTCACTATTTGGAAGGTTCTGCAGCGAGACGAAGTGCTCAATCAGAGCGGATCGTGCCGGAGGACTCGCCTCTGCATCGAGGCAGGCAATCTGAGTGGCCAGGAAGACGACACTTGCTGTCTCATCAAGGGCGGTAATCGGTTCGAGGATAGTGGCGAGCCGCTCTCTTGGGTCCCGTTTGTTGCGAAGCTCCCTCTCAAGGGCACCGATTAACGAGAGCGCCAGTCCAAGGTTGAGACCGTCTTGCTTGACTTCGTACTTTGCACTGCTGCCCTTGACGGGTACAAAGAAGCGGGACGAGGCTACGTCTTGCAACCCTCTGTGGCTCTTCACATCAAAGAGACGTAGATCGTCAGTCTGCTGGTATTGCGCTCGTGTCAGGGTTTCGTTCGCAAGGTCCACGAGAAGTTCTGCAAACTCCAAACCCGACATTGGTGCCGCGCCTGTAGTCTGGGCCTTTCGCAGATGCTCAAACATTAGGCGCCCAACGCTAAGCTGATCGATAAGCTCGACATCGTTCGCGCTAAGAAGATCAATCGCGATCCCCAAGATCCTGGGATTGCGAAGCGACTGAAGAACGTCTGCCTTTACCTTGCTCACAGCGATGTTCCGACTCTTAAGAATCCCTTCCAACTCGACGATGGTCCATTGGACGACTGGCACTTCCACGACTCTGCAAGCAAGAGTGTTCTTCAGATGTGTCCAGTGCGTAGACCTTGTTGTGATGACAAGGCATCCACCCAGCTTCGCAAGCTCAGACGCCGTGTTGTCGAGCGTCTTTGACCAATCCGCCTTCAAAGGTTGATTGAGCCCATCGAAAACCATCGTCACACGAACATTCTTCGGAATGGGATTGGCACGCCATCCTTTAATGCGCCGACGCCATCTCTCCTTTGCACGTTCAGAGCGCTGCCCGCCCGTTTGTGCGATCAATTTGTCGATGAGAAAACTTTCAAAGTCGTTAGTGGCTTCAGGAGCGAGTAAGTCTTCGGCGGGACTAATGATGAGGATAGAGGCGGTGGTGCAAGCAAGCCACGTCGATGCTGCGAGCCACGATTTGCCGACACCTTCAGGGCCAATGACAGCGTAAATTTCTGCTGCGGCTTGCCCTGTAAAGGCGCTTGCTAGCTTCGCTTCCAGAGACCGCGCGATGCCTGCCAGACCAGACTGGTCGCGCGGCGCTAAAGGCTGGCCGAATGCAGCCCGCGCGGACACTCGACTCGAGAGCGTATCCGTCAACCACTGGCGATTGCGCACTCGAGCTTGCCCTAGTCCAGCCTCCTCAGCCGATAATGCAGTACGAAGGGCTGCAAGGCGTGCAGGTAGCGCGGGATGTTTCGTGAAATGGTCAATCGCGAGAAGTGCATCTTTGGTTAAATGCGCTTTCGGTTTGCCCCTGAGGTTGTCAGCAATGAAGTCCTTTGCTCTCTGATTGGCGTGAACGACAGCGACCAACAGCGCACCGAGATCGTTGTTGCTCCAATCGAGGAGAACTGCTCCGATTCCCGACTTCTCACAGAAGCCGCGAAGGCTGCTTGCAGTCTGTGCTGCCACCTCACACGACGCACCAAGAATCCAAAGGTCCACTTGTCCTGCATCATCCTGGATAAGGTCAAAAAGCTTCGCCGTAATCTCGGCTGGCTTCGGACTCGTGCGATAACGTTTGCCTTCGAAGTAGGTGGCACCACCATTGAAGGCGCTATCGCCATCGCGCCCGCGCTGCGACCCAGACTTGGCAAGGCGAAACGATTGCCCCGTCACAGATGCGAGCACGATCCCCAGCAGCCCCTCAAAGCCGTTGGGACCTGAGTGATGAAGCGCAAGTAGCGCTTCACGTAAATTCTCGGAATGTTTCTTATCGGTTGTGTTCACAGGCCTACGCTACAACGGTCTTGATTGTGCCAGCCAGTAAAAACACCCGCTAACAATTTTTCATAGCGCTTCAATTCCTCAGAGCAACCATTCAAGCGATCTCTGACGCAAAGCGCTCATCGCCCTTCTGGATCGGGGCTTGATCCTATCTCGACGTCTCCTGCGGACGACGTTATGCTTCAACCATGCACATCAAGCTTTACCTTTGCGCCTTTGTTATCGGCAGCTACGCAGGGGCCTTGAATGCAGGAGGCGCAGCCTGATCCAAGGGGACTACGGGCGGGTCGTCTTCGTCAAGGAGCGAAACATCAGGGTTATTCGTACGGACCCGCCAAGCGTCGCGAACGACGAGTTTATACTTGCCGATCGGGTCTTGGGGCGGGCACGACGGCCCTTCTCCAAGCGCGATGAACGGGCGCACGGTTCCGGCGCTGAGGAGGCTCGAAGCCGACGAACCGCCCCGCGTGGGGAAGCAACGGGTCAAGTGAGTTGGCATTGGCCTGACAGATTGCGCCACACCGGGTGCCGTGAAGCGAAGGGCCGCATCGAGGCTTTGCGACACTGCGCATCCGGGTATGCCGCGCACGATCGACGATGACGGATCAATTCGCCGGCCGGTACTGCTCCATGAAGGCCAGCACCTCGGCGACGGGCAACACGTCGGCGTACTTCACCGCCATGTCGTAGAGGTTGGCGAAGTGCGGGCTCTCGTGCTTGTCGGAGACGCACTCCTCCGGGACGATCATGCGGTGGCTGCGCGACAGGCCGTCGACGACCGTGGCGCGCACGCAGCCGGAGGTCGAGCCGCCGGTCACCACCACGGTGTCGACGCCGTGGAACGTCAACAGCGACGGCAGGTTGGTCTCGAAGTAGGCCGACGCCATGCGCTTGTTGATCACGATGTCGCCCGGCTCGATCGCGCAGCGCGCGTCGAGCGCGGCGCGGCGCGAGCCGGCCTTGATGTTCTGCAGCGAATCGGGCGTGTCGGTGCGCGTGCCCCACACGCCGCAATCCTCGCCCGAGTCGAGATACGACACGTAGGTCCAGACCACCGGGCAGCGATGCAGCCGGAACAGCCGCGCCAGCGCGTTGACGTGCTCGATCTGGCGCGGGTCGGTCTCGTAGGCGGTGACGAACTCCGCCGGCCGGGTATAGGCGTTCTGGAGATCGACATTGACCAGCGCGGGCTTACGGCCAAAGCCGAAGCGCGCCCGCGGCGGCTGGGCCTTGAGCGCCTCGTACATCTCGCGCGCCGTCATGCGGGACAGCTCCATCAGCCGAACCTCCGGATCGAATAGGGCTCCACCGGCAGGCTGGTCGCACGGCCGGCGATCATCTCCGCGGTGAGCCGCGACAGGACCGGAGCCAGCGTGTAGCCGTTGGAGCTGACGCAGTTGTAGAAGCCCGGCAGGCCGGGCACCTCGCCCAGGATGGGCGCGCGGTCGATGTTCACGTTCATGCCCGCCCATATGCGAATAGCGTGCAAATCCTTCAGCGCCGGAACTGCGCGCGAGGCGATCCAGAGATTGCCCTCGACGCTGGCCCGCAGCGCGCGCGACAGCTTCTGCGCCTCGTCCAGCCCGGCGGTCCAGCCGCCGCCGACCATGAAGGCGCCCGACGCCATCTGCTTCAGCGTCAAGTGGCGGCCGGCATAGGCGACCAGCCGCGTAAGGGTCGGTCCCGTCGGCTCGGTCACGATCATCTGCAGCGGCGCGCCGCGCACCGGGATCGACACGCCGGCCAGCGACGCGATCTGCGCGGCCCATGGCCCGGCCGCGTTGACGATCCGCCCGCAGCGGATCTCGCCGCGGCTGGTCGTCACCTTCCAGCCGGCGCCGGCACGCTCGATCGACTGGACGTCGCTGCCGCGCCGGAACCGCGCGCCGAGCTCCTTTGCCCGCGCGATCACCGCATAAGTCCCGCGCAAAGGATTGATCTTTCCCTCGCCCGGGCACCATTCGGCGGCGATCGCGGCGTCGCCGATGCATGGCTCCATCCGGCGCAGCTCGTTGCCGCCGATCAGCTCGGCCTCGATGCCGCGGCTGTTCTCGAGCGCGATCTTGCCTCTGAGGAACTCGATGTCGCGCTCGCTCTCGCCCAGCATCAACCCGCCGGTGACCTTGATCTCGAGGTCCTCGCCCGTGTCGCGCTCGATCTCCTGCCACAGCTTCACCGACGCCGGGCCGAGCGGCAGCGTGTCGGCCGCGCGGTTGCCGGCAGGCGGGGCGCCGGCGACGAAATCGAAAGCCAGCAACTGGACGTGCAGGCTGCCGGCATTGGCGCCGGAGGCCTGCAGGTTCATGTCGTCGCGCTCGACGACCATCACGTCGATGCCCTCGTGCGCCAGCCAGTAGGCCACGCACGAGCCCGCAACGCCGCCGCCGATCACCAGCGTGTCGACCGTCTCGACCGGCAGCGGATCGGTCTCGCGCGGCCGCGCCATGTCGGGCGGCACGAAATCGACATGGCCGGTCCATTCGGGCCGCTCGACGGCGAGCGCGCGGATCGGCACCGGCTTGGCCGGCGGGCGCGGCGCGAACAGGTCGAACTCGCCCGGTTCGCCCGAGCAGATGCGCGCGATCAGCGGCGCGCAATAGCGCCCCTGGCAGCGGCCCATCCCGGCTCGCGTGGCGCGCTTGAGCGCCGCCGGCGTGGTGTGGCCGGCCTTCACGGCCTCGCGCAGCACCCCGGCGTTCACTTCCTCGCAGCGACAGACGAGGGCCGCCGAATCGATCGCGGCGGCCTGCTGCGGCGCCGCCTCGAACAGGCGCCACAACGCCTTCTGGAAGCGCTGGGCGCGCGCCAGGCTGCGGCGCGCCCGACGCGGTTCCACTGCGGCCAGGCCGAGATCGCGGGCGATGGCGGCAGCGGCGATCGCGCCCGCCGCCATCGCCGCTTGCGCGCCGCCGAACCGCGCACCGTCGCCGATCGCGAAGACTTCCGGCACGCTGGTGCGGCCGTCGGCATCGGTTACGGTTTCCATCGAGCCGTTGCCGCGCGGCACGAACCGGTGGCTGCAGCCGAGCGCGCGGGCAAGCTCGCTCGACGAAGAGAAGCCGTAGCCCAGCGCCACGATGTCGGCGTCGATCCCGAAGTCGGCCGCTTCCGCGCGGCGCACGCGGTCGTCGCCCAGCAGGCGGGTGACACGGCGGCGCCAGTGCAGCAACGGATTGAGCTTGGTCACCAACGCAAGGCCGTTGGCGAGCAGCGACGGCGCCGCCCAGCCGGCCTGGAGGAGCTCGAGCAAGGCGCCGAGGCTGGGGCGCGATGCCGATTCCAGCACCGCCACGACATTGGCACCACCGTCGAGCAGCTCGGCCGCGGTCTGCAGGCACAACGGGCCGTTACCCGCGATGACGATCCGCTCGCCCGGCGCCACGCGATAGGAGCGCGCCAGGGTCTGCAACGCGCCGACCGTCATGACGCCGGGCAGCGTCCAGCCCGGCACCGGTAGCGACTGCTCGTAGGCGCCGGTCGCCAGCACGAGGCGCCGCGGCCGGAACAGGGTCGATCGGCCGGCGACGATGGCCGCCACGTCGGTCGGCGAGAACGCGGCCCACACGGTGGTTTCGTTCAGGATGCGGACGCCGGCCCGCAACGCCGCCTCGTGCAGCGCCACGCCGTCGCGGAACTGGCGATCGAGATGGCGGCGCTCGGCGACCTGCGAGGGGGCGAGCGGCTTGAAGAACTGGCCGCCGGCATGCAGCCGCTCGTCGGCGACGACGACGCTGGCGCCGGCGTGGGCGAGGGCACGCGCGGCGGACAGGCCGGCCGGCCCGGCGCCGACCACCAGCACGTCGCAGGCGATCTCCTCGGCGGCGGCGGCCGGAGCGGCGGCCGGCTTGGCGCCGGCCAAAGGCTCGGACAGCACCTCCATGCCGTCGGCCACCTTGGTCAGGCAGGCCCGCTGGTTGGGCCGGCCGTCGACCGTCACGAGGCAGTCGAAGCAGGCGCCCATGCCGCAGAAGGGCCCGCGCGGCGCACCCGACCGCGCCTGGCGCACCGACACGATGTCGGCCGCGGCCAAGGCGGCGGCGATGGTCTCGCCGCCCAGCGCCTCGATCTCGACGCCGTCGAAGCGGAGGCGGACCGGCGCGCCGGCCGGTCGCATGTTCGGATGCTTCAGGCGCATGCGGATGGTTTACAATGGTCGCAGCGAGGGACGACATGAAGAAATTTCGCGGCACCTACACGGTCCTGATCACGCCTTTCACGGCCGACGGCAAGAAAGTCGACGAACCGGCGTTGCGGCGCCTGGTCGATTTCCAGATCGAGGAAGGCATCCACGGCCTGATCCCGCTCGGCAGCACGGGCGAGTTCCTGAGCGTGACGCCCGACGAGCGGCGCCAGATCGTCGAGACCGTCGTGAGCCAGGCGGCGGGCCGCGTACCCGTGCTGATCGGAACCGGCGCGGAATGGACCGACGAGGTGGTCCGCACCAGCCGTGAGGCCGAAGCGATGGGCGCCGACGGGGTGATGATCATTCCGCCGTTCTACAGCGTGCCGACCGACGACGAGCTGTTCGCGCACTACAAGAAGGTATCGGACGCCATCGGCATCCCGGTCATGGTGTACAACAACCCGGCGACGGCCAATGTCGACATGCAGCCGGAGCTGATCGCGCGGATCGCGCAGATTCCCAATTGCCTGTACGTCAAGGAATCGACGCTCGATCCGACCCGGGTGCGCGACATCATCCGGCTCGCCGGCGACAGGATGACGGTGTTCGCGGGCGTGCTCGGCTACGAGTCGTTCTGGCTCGGCGCGGAGGGCTGGGTCGCGGTCTGCTCGAACGTGATCCCGCGCTGGTCGGCCGAGCTGTTCGAGCTGGTCGCCGACAGGCGCGACATGGATGCGGCGCTGGCGCTCTACATGAAGATGACGCCGCTGCTGTGGTGGGTCGGCGGGCCGCGCTATGTGTCCGGCACCAAGGCCGCGTTCGAGATGATCGGCCGGCCGATGGGCCCGCCGCGCGCGCCGCGCCTGCCGCTGCCGGAGGCGCAGCGACCGGCGCTGCGCGAGGTGCTGCGGCAGATGGGCGTGCTCGCCGAGGAGAAAGCGCGCGCCCGCGCGTAGCTGCGGCCGCACGACGCTTGTCATCACAATGGCCGGCGGGCACTCTGGATAGGCTAACGCTACCAGAGGCCCCATGCTCCCGTTGACTTACGACGTCTTCACCGAACCCGAAGACGTTTCGCCCGATACGCTGGCGAACCTGGGGCCGCTGCGCCGCCTGGCCGGCGTCTGGCAATCCGATCACGAGGGCGTGGATGTCAGCCCCAAGGCGGAAGGCCCGGAGCGGCGCATCTACCGCGAGCAGATCCGGATGCAGCCGATCGATCCGCAACCCAACGGCCCGCAGCTTCTCTACGGCCTGCGCTACCATATCCACATCACCACGGCGGAAGAGCTCACCACCTTCCACGACCAGGTCGGCTACTGGCTGTGGGAACCGGCTACGGGATTGATCATGCAGACCATCGCCATCCCGCGCGGCCAGGTGGTGCTGGCGGGCGGCACGGCGGGAGCGGACGACAAGAAGATCTCGGTCGAGGCGCGGCGCGGCGACACGCGCTTCGGGATTTGCTCGACGACGTTCCTCGAGCAGGCGTTCCGCACCGACTACTACCGCATCGACATCACCTTCAACGACGACGATAGCTGGACCTACCTTACCCGTACCGACCTCGCCGTCCGCGGCCGCGAGCCGGTGTTCAACCATCACGACACGAACACCCTGCGGCGGGTCTCGCCACCCACGCCCAACCCGCTCGTCGGCCTGCTGAAGGACAGCAAGGCGGGCTGACAACGGCCTCGCTGAAGAAGATCAACGATCGTCGCGCGCGAGCTGGCGGTCGGCGGTGGCGCCGTAGGCCTTGCCGTAATAGGCCTCGATGCGGCGCTGCACGAGGTCCCAGCAGGTCGTCATGGCGAGATAGATGATCGCCACCACCATGAAGACCTCGAGCACCTGGAACTTCTGCTGCATCAGGATCTGGCCGCGGCGCAACACCTCCTCCATCGAGATCACCGAAGCGATCGAGGTCGTCTTGAGCAGGCCGTTCACCGAATTGCCGAGCGGTGGGATGATGACCCGCAGCGCCTGCGGCAGGACGACCAGCCGGAAGATCTGGAACGGGCTCAGCCCCATCGCCCGGGCCGCCTCGGTCTGTCCCTTGGCGACTGACAGGATGCCGCCGCGCAGGATCTCGGAAAGATACGCCGCTTCGTTCAGCGCCAGCCCGATGACCGCCGCCTCGAGCACGCTGAAGCGCACCAGCCCGAGCTGCGGCAAGCCGGTATAGATGATGATGAGCTGCACCAGCAGCGGCGTGCCGCGGAAGATCCAGATATAGGCCTGTGCCGTACGCGACAGCGCCTTGTGCTTGCTGAGCCGCATCACCGCGAGGCCGAGCCCGATCAGGCCGCCCAGGACCAGCGTGCTGAGCGTCAGCCCGATCGTCCACAGCGCGCCTTCGAGTAGGTAGAGGTTGGTGAAGTAGCTCCAGAAGCCTTCCCAGTTCCAGACTTTCATCGGCAGGCCCTTGCAATCATTCCCTCTCCCCTTCGCGGAGCCCGCGAAGGGGAGGAAATCTGTATGAGGGAATCAGCCCGGTCCCGGGCCGCTGATGGCAAAGGGGCCGTCGATCTTGAGCACGCCGTACTGGTCGAGCAGCTTGTCGTAGAAGCCGTCCTTCTTGAGATCGTTGAGCGCGCCGACGACGGCGTCGGCCAGAGGCCGGTTCGCGAAGGCGAAGCAGGCAGTCTGGGGGAACACGCCGGAGATCGCGCGGGTGAAGTCGCCGCGCTGCTGCATGAACATCGCCGTGGCGTCGATCGCGGTCGCGGCATCGGACTGGCCGGCGCGCAACGCCTGGAAGGCCTCGGCGAAGTTGTTGAAGGTCATCACCGTGACCGGCTTGAGGCCCTTGTCCTGCGCCATCTTGGCGACCTCGCGCGTGCGACGCTCCTCGATGCCGCCGAGCTCGACAGAGATCTTCTTTCCCGCGAGGTCCTCGACCGTCTTCAGCCCGAGCGGGTTGCCCTTGGCGGCGAGGAAGCTGATCGCGGCCTGCTCGGTGGGCACCATGTACATCAGCTTCGAACGCTCCTCGGTGAAGAAGATGCCGGTGTTGATCATGTCCCAGCGCTTGGCCGCGAGGCCCGGGATCATCGTCGCGAACTCGGTGCGGATATATTCCGGCGTCAGGCCGAGCCGCTTGCAGACCTCGTTGGCGAGCTCGACCCGCATGCCCTGAAGCTGGCCCTTGTCGTCGACGAACTGCAGCGGCGGCAGGGTCGGGTTGATCGACATCACCAGCGTGCCCGCCTTGATGATGTTGGGCGGCGCGATCTTCGGCTGGGCGCGCACCGCGGCGGGCGCGACGGCCAATGCCGAGAGCGCGGCGCCGGCCCCGAGCAGGCTGCGGCGGCGAATGATCTTGTTCATCTGTTCCCCCTTTTCGGTCCCCGATGGCATGCAAGTTTGACGCCGAAGCGCACGGCGATCAAACCGCGCCGCACCAGCCGTCGATGATCGCCGCCGCGACCTCGACCGCGCGGCGATAGTCGGCGACATCGACCCATTCGTCGGTAAGGCCGTTCTGCGTGAGGCTTCCGCCCAGCGGCCCCAGCCCGACGGTCGGAATCGCGGCCTGCACGATCGGATTTCGGATATCGCTCGCGGTGTGCAGCGGATTGACCTGCGGCGGCTGGCCGGTGATCGCGACGATCGATCGCGCGACGAGGCGGTAGAGCGGGCCGTCGAGCGCCACCTCCGCGCCCGAGACGCCGGCGATCCAATCGAGCCGCGCGCCGTCGCCGACCACCGTCTCCACCTGCTTCTGGAGCCCAGCCAGGTCCTCGCCCGGCAGCAGCGTCAGCGCGCCTTCCATGACGCCCCGGTCGGCGATGCGGGTATGCGCTCCGGCGCGGCCGACATCGAGACGGGAGACCAGCAGGTTGGCGGTGCGTTCGAGCAGCGGATGGCGAAGCGTCGCGGCCCGATGCGCGACGAAGTCGTGCAGCCGGCGATGGATCGCCATCAGGAGATCGGCAGGGTTGGTCGCCTGATGGGTGAAGGCAAGGTGGCTGATCTCGCTGGTCGGCGGCGGCCTGCCCTGCACGGTGATGCGGAAGTCGAGCTCGCCCAGGCAGAAGGCCTTGATCTCGCGCAAGCCGACGCCCGATTCGGCGGGATGGAGGTAGACGGCGGCGTCCGCGCGCAGCCCGCCATGGAGCAGGGCCGATACGCCGCGCGCATGCCGCTTGCTCGGCGTGCTGGCGAGGATGACGTCGCCCGCCGACGCGCGGCCGCTCGCGCGCACCACGCGCAGGGCCTCGATCATGATCGCCACCCCCGACAGATCGTCGGCGACGCCCCAGCCGTGGATACGACCATCCTCGACAATCCCGGCGAAGGGATCGCGCCGCCAGCGCTCGATGCCGGCCAGCGGCTCGCCGTCGGGATGGGCGAAGAAGATCAGGCTTCGGCCGCCGCCGCGTCCCGCGAAGCGCGCCACGACGCTCTCGCGTTCGCCGGCATCGATCGCCCGGGCGCTGGCGAACTCGCCGACCATCGGCACGTCGCCCGGCCGGTAGCGCACGGTCTGCACGTTGCAGCCGAGCGCCCGCGCCTCGGCGGCGACGAGCCGCTGCACCGCCGCCTCGCCGTCACGCTGGGCACGGATCAAGGTTTTCAGGAAGGCAAGCGGGTCAGTCATCTCTTCGCTGGGACCGCGCCACTCCTGTCTCTTATACACATCTGACGCTGCCGACGAAGAGGAGAGTGGGG
>CAMFJT010000026.1 GCA_945957125.1 uncultured Rhodospirillales bacterium
CCCATGACCCCTCCGTCGCGGATTACCGCGCCACCTCCCCCGAAGACGGGGGAGGGAACGAGAAGTCGGCGCTTTGCATCTGCTTGAAATCCCGTTCCCACTGCTCGGCGCCGGCGCGCGTGGCGTCGTAGACGGCGCGGCCGATCGCCTCGCCGACATCGGTGTGGAGGCCCGCCCAGGCCAGCGGCTCGCCTTGGCAGGGCGCGGCCACGACGATGCAGTCGGTGCCGGTGCCGGTGAGGGCCGTTCCGCGCTCGGCGTGCTGCCAGTCGATGACGGCGGCCGTCCTCGCTTCGGCGACGATGGAGATCGCCTCGACCAGCGCGCCGTCGGTCAACGGCGCGGAGACGTGCACCAGCGTGTTGATGGTGCCGGCATGAAGGCCCTGCGACGACCGGCGCGTGCCGATCCGCTCGCCGTTCGAAAGGCCGATCGTGGTCAGGCAGGTCGCCTCGACGGTGCCGGCGCGCCGTGGGCAGAGATGGTGGCGGCGGATGTCGCGGGACGTCATGAAGGCCAGCGCGTCCGGAAACCCCGATTGCGCCAACCTCGACTTGAGGAACGCCTGCGGATCGACCGACGGACCGAGATCGCTGTTGCGGACCTCGACCCACACGACATCGGTGACGATCGCGAAGCCGGGGTGCAGCAGCGACCAGCCGAGCGTACGCTGCGGCTCGGCAAAGCGCGCAGTGAGGAAGGGTGGTACGCACGCCACGGCGAAGGCCCCCTCGCCTGCCCCCGCCAAGGCCTATTTCTCCTTGACCGACAACACCGCCCAGGCGGCCTCCGCGAAGAAGCGGGCATGGGCCGAGAGCGGCCCGCTGAAACGGCCGTAGACCTTGTAGGCGGCGGGCTGCATCACGACGCCGATCGCGGCGGCAGCGGCGAGGTCGGCGTTGCGGCGCGGGATCTCGCCCGCCTTCATTGCGGCGGCGATCACCTCGCGCACGACGTTCACCGGATTGGGCGTACCGTCGGGCACCTGGATCAGGAACAGATGCTGGTTCAGCAGGTGATAGGCGAACAGGGTCCAGTCGCGGTCGGCCCAGTCGCAATAGCAGCGCACGATCGCGTCGATCTTGGCCTTGAGGCCCTTGAGCGGCTTGTGTGCCGCCGTCAGCGCCTCGGCCAGCGCGCGGTGATGGCCGAGGAAGAGATCGAGAGCGAGCTGCTCCTTGCTCGGGAAGTAGCGGTAGATCGTGCCTTCGGCGATGGAGGCTGCCATGGCAATCTCCTTGGTCGTCGTCTCCGCGACGCCGCGCGCCACGAACAGCGTGAGCGCGGCGCGCTCGACGCGAGCCTTGGTTTCCTCGGCTTTCCCCATCGGCTCATCTTAAGAGGCGCCGCCGGCCTACGAAAGGTCGGACAGCCAGCGCCAGTCGACGACCCAGTCCTCGGTCTCGGCCAGGCTCTCGAGCAGCAGGAAGATGAACAGTGCCTTGTCGATATGCATGATGCCCTCCGTGAAGTGAGCGTATACTCATATTAAGTGAGTGCACGCTCAATTTCAAGATGGAGGTGGACGCCATCGCCGTCGCCCTCTAAGGTCCCGGGCACCCAGACGAACCCTGTGGGAGAGACCGCTCTTCATTGAAGGAGGAGCGGCGCCGAAGGAGCAACCGGCCCCGGAAACTCTCAGGCAAACGGACCGCAGGGGGATTGGGTCTCTGGAAAGCGGCGGCGCCTCATGGGCCGTCCACCGACGAAGTAAGGCCATCCCGCACCTCGGAAGGTGCCCGGCCGAATCTTTCAGGTCTCCGGACAGAGGGGGTCGCGAACGGCGCAGTCCTTGCGTCGGGACAACGCGACTCTGTGGAGACCGTCTTGAGCGAACCCACTGCAGGCCCTCTCGAGCGCACGCCGCTGCATGCGCTGCACCAGGAACTCGGCGCGCGCCTCGTGCCCTTCGCCGGCTACGAGATGCCGGTCCAGTACCCGACCGGCATCCTTGCCGAGCATGCCTGGACCCGCACGTCGGCCGGCCTGTTCGACGTCTCGCACATGGGGCAGGTCCGGCTGACCGGAAAGGACGGCCAGAGCGCGGCCAAGGCGCTCGAGACGCTGGTGCCGGGCGATATCGCGGGCCTGCAGCCCGGCCAGCAGCGTTACACGCAATTCACCAATGACACCGGCGGAATCCTCGACGACCTGATGGTGACCTCGACCGGCGATCACCTGCTGCTCGTGGTCAATGCCGCCTGCAAGGACGCCGACCTCGCGCACCTGCAGAAACATCTGTCGGCGCGCTGCGAGATCGAGCCGATGTTCGCGCGCGGGCTGCTCGCGCTGCAGGGACCGCAGGCCGCGCAGGCGCTGGCGCGGCTGGTGCCGTCGGTCGCCACGATGAAGTTCATGACCGGCGCGTTCGTCACCATCGACGGCGCGCAATGCTACGTGACCCGCTCGGGCTATACCGGCGGCGACGGCTTCGAGATCTCGACGCCGGCCGACAAGGCCGATCCGATCGCGCGCCTGCTGCTCGCCCAGCCGGAGGTCAAGCCGATCGGGCTGGGCGCGCGCGATTCGCTGCGCCTCGAAGCCGGCCTCTGCCTCTACGGCCACGACATCGACACCACGACCACGCCGATCGAGGCCGTCCTGTTGTGGAGCATCGGCAAGGAACGCCGCGTCGTGGGCGGCTTCCCCGGCGCATCGGTGATCCAGAGGCAGATCGCCGAGGGTGCGCCGCGCCGGCGGGTCGGCCTGCTGCCCGAGGGCAAGGCGATCGCGCGCGAGGGCGCGGAGATCGCCGTCGATGGCCGGATCGTCGGCAAGGTCACGTCGGGCGGCTTCGCGCCGACCCTCGGCCGCGCCGTCGCCATGGGCTATGTCGAGAAGCCCGTCTCGGCCAACGGCACGAAAGTCGAGCTCGTGGTGCGCGGCAAGCCGGTCCCGGCCGAGATCGTGCCCATGCCCTTCGTCAAGCACGCCTACTACCGCGGATAGGAGACCCGGATGAGCATCAAGTACAGCAACGAGCACGAGTGGATCCGCGTCGAGGGCGATGTCGGCACCGTCGGCATCAGCCAGTACGCGCAGGAGCAGCTCGGCGACGTGGTGTTCGTCGACGTGCCGCAGGCCGGGCGCACGATCGCCAAGGGCGAATCGGTGGCGGTGGTCGAATCGGTGAAGGCGGCGTCGGATATCTACGCCCCGGCCGGCGGCGAGGTGATCGAAGGCAATGCGGCGCTGGCCGATGCGCCGGGCGACATCAATGCCGATCCGATGGGCAAGGGCTGGATCTTCAAGGTCAAGCTCGGCAATCCCGCCGACCTCGACGGCCTGATGGACCAGGCCGCCTACGACGAATTCGTGAAGAGCCTCGGCTAAGACCGTTTCATTGGACAGCGCGCAGGTTGCGCGCGGTCCAATGAGTCGTCTCCCGGACCGAAAGACTGGAGCATTCGATGCGTTATCTGCCGCTTACCGATGCCGACCGGCGCGAGATGCTGTCGGTGATCGGCGCGAAGTCGGTCGAGGAGCTGTTCCGCGACGTGCCGGCATCGGCACGGCTCGGCACCAAGATCGCCGGCCTGCCCGATCACCAGGGTGAGCTCGAGGTCGAGCGCGCCTTCCAGGCCTTCGCGGCGAAGAACGTGTCGCCCGCGGCCGCGCCGTTCTTCATCGGCGCCGGCGCCTATCGCCATCACGTGCCGTCGACCGTCGACTACATGATCCAGCGCGGCGAGTTCCTGACCTCCTACACGCCGTACCAGCCGGAGATCACGCAGGGCACGCTGCAGTATCTCTTCGAGTTCCAGACGCAGGTGACGATGCTGACCGGCATGGAGGTGGCGAACGCCTCGATGTACGACGGCTCGACCGGCGCGTCCGAGGCCGTGCTGATGGCCAATCGCGTGACCCGCCGGCACAAGGCGCTGATCTCCGGCGGCCTGCATCCTCACTATCGCCGCGTCATCGAAACCAGCGCGCGCTGGGAGGGCTTCCGCGCGGTCATCGGCGCCGCCGATGTCGACGGCCTCGAGGACCTGATCGCGAGCATCGACAAGGAGACCTCCTGCGTCGTGGTGCAGAACCCGAGCTTCTTCGGCCATGTCCGCGATTTCGGGAAACTCGCGGAGGCCTGTCATGCGGCCGGTGCGCTGCTGATCGTGGTGGTGACCGAGGTCGTGTCGCTCGGCCTGCTGAAGCCGCCGGGCGAGATGGGCGCGGATATCGTCGTCTGCGAGGGCCAGTCGATCGGCAACGGGCTGGGCTTCGGCGGCCCCTATGTCGGCCTGTTCGCCACGCGCGAGAAGTACATGCGGCAGATGCCGGGCCGGCTGTGCGGCGAGACCGTCGATGCCGACGGCAAGCGCGGCTTCGTGCTGACGCTGTCGACGCGCGAGCAGCATATCCGGCGCGAGAAGGCGACGTCCAACATCTGCACCAATGCCGGCCTCTGCGCGCTGGCCTTCACGGTGCATCTCACCCTGCTGGGCGAGGCGGGCTTCACGCGGCTGGCCGAACTCAATCACGCCAAGGCTTCGCAGCTTGCCGACAGGCTCGCGGCGGTGCCCGGTGTGACCGTGCTGAACGACAGCTTCTTCAACGAGTTCACCGTGAAGCTGCCGAAGCCCGCGGCCGAGGTCGTCGAGGCGCTGGCGGCCAAGCGCATCCTGGGCGGCCTGCCGGTGTCGCGCCTGATTCCCAACGATCCCTCGGTCGCGAACCTGCTGCTGCTGGCGGCGACCGAAACGGCGACCGAGGCGGGCATGGACCCGCTCGTTGCCGCGCTGAAGGAGGTGCTGTGATGGTACAGTCGCTCGACCGAAGCCAGGGACGCGCCGGGAGCATCGGCTCAGGCTCGGCCAACTCGCACGGCACCTTCACCGGCAACCGCGCGCTCCAGATCGAGGAGCCGCTGATCTTCGAGATGGGCCAGGCCGGACGCTGCGGCGTCGACCTGCCCGAGCCGCCGAAAGTCAAAGACCGGCTGAACGGCGTGCGCCGCAAGGGCGCGATCGGCCTGCCCGGCCTGTCGGAGCCGCAGGTGGTGCAGCACTACACGCGCCTCAGCCAGAAGAACTACGCCATCGACATGGGCGTCTATCCGCTGGGCTCGTGCACGATGAAGCACAATCCCCGCATCAACGAGAAGGTCGCGCGCCTGCCGGGCATCGGCGATCTCCACCCGCTGCAGCCGGTCTCGACCGTGCAGGGCGCGCTGGAACTGATCGACAGCCTGGCGCACTGGCTGAAGACCCTCACCGGCATGCCGGCCGTGGCGATGTCGCCGGCCGCCGGCGCGCATGGCGAGATGTGCGGCATGATGGCGATCGCCGCGGCCCTCGAGGCCAAGGGCGAGCGCGCCCAGCGCCGGACCGTGCTGGCGCCCGAATCGGCGCACGGCACCAATCCCGCGACGGCGGCGGCGCTGGGCTTCGTCGTGAAGCCGATCCCGGCCAACGACCGCGGCCGCGTCGACCTCGCGGCGCTCAAGGCGGCGCTGGGGCCCGACGTGGCGGCGATCATGCTGACCAACCCCAACACCTGCGGCCTGTTCGAGAGCGAGATCGTCGAGATCTCCAAGGCCGTGCACGAGGCGGGCGGCTACTTCTACTGCGACGGCGCCAACTTCAACGCGATCGTCGGCCGGGTGCGGCCGGGCGATCTCGGCGTCGACTGCATGCACATCAACCTGCACAAGACCTTCTCGACGCCGCATGGCGGTGGCGGTCCGGGTGCCGGTCCGGTGGTGCTGTCGGCGGCGCTGGCGCCCTACGCGCCCTATCCGTGGATCGTGAAGAATGGCGACACGTGGCAGATCGCCGAGGACGGCGCGAAAGTCGACGGCCTGCCGCTCGGTCGACTCAAGGCCTTCCACGGCCAGATGGGCATGTTCTCACGGGCGCTGGCCTACATCATGAGCCACGGCGCCGACGGGCTGAAGCAGGTCGCCGAGGACGCCGTCCTCAACGCCAACTACGTGATGGCCGCGCTCAAGGACGTCATGAGCCCGGCCTTCGAAGGACCGTGCATGCACGAGGCGCTGTTCGACGACAGCTTCCTCAAGGACACGGGCGTCAGCACCCTCGACTTCGCCAAGGCGATGATCGACGAGGGCTATCACCCGATGACCATGTACTTCCCGCTGGTGGTCCACGGCGCGATGCTGATCGAGCCGACCGAGAGCCAGGCCAAGGAGGATCTCGACCAGTTCATCGGCGCCCTGCGCTCGCTCGCCGAGCGCGCCAGGAGCGGCACCGCGGCCGAGGACTTCAAGGCCGCTCCGCGCTTCGCCCCGCGCCGCCGCCTCGACGAGACCCTCGCCGCCCGCAAACCCGTCCTGCGCTGGCGCCCGACCAACAGCTTCAAGCAGGCGGCGGAGTGAGGCTCAGGCAACGGTTCGCATGAAGATGAAAGAGCGTATGCTTCCTCGAACGTAATTTGCTCCGGGACAACCGCATGGCCCGCAGGAAAGTCCGGACGTTATCCTACGACAGCGCAGCATTGCTCAAGACGCCGCAGGATATTGCCGCGTATCTCGAGGCGGCCATGGAGGATGGCGATCTGCGTGTCATTGCCGCCGTGCTCAGCAACATCGCGCGCGCCCAGGCTGCGAGTGCACGTCAGAGCTCTCCGAACCGATCGTCGGGGTGAACCCGAAACCTCAGTGCTCGTCGTTCAGCTCGTCGTAAAAGTCCTTGTCGGCGACGTTTCCCGTTAGTGGCCGTTGCTGAATGCGCTCCTGAATTGGCCGAAGGCGCTCGGGGAGCGGAGATGATCCTTCGAGGCAGCTCAATTCGTTGTGCAATGCCTGCTCGATCGCGCCGGCCTTGTTCACGCCGGTGCAAGCCGCCAATCTCCCGGCAAGACGATCTATCTCTTCGCCATGGCGTTTCGGGCTCATCTGAAAATCCTCGGTGAAGTCGAAATCATACGACGAGCGGCCGAGGACAGCATGCGCATCTTCACCACCCTCCCGCAGGAGGACCTGCGAAAGGTCGGGCCGGCGGCCCAGGCGATCGAGGCGGACGGCTATACCGGCGTCAGCACGCAGGAGAACCGGCACGATCCGTTCCTCTCGCTGGCGGTCGCGGGCGTGGCGACAAAGAAGATCGAATTGCATACCGGGGTGGCGATCTCCTTTCCGCGCTCGCCGATGGTGGCGGCCAACATCGGCTGGGACCTCGCGGCCAGCACCGGAGGGCGGTTCACGCTGGGGCTGGGCTCGCAGATCCGGCCGCACAACGAGAAGCGCTTCTCGGTGCCGTGGTCGGCGCCGGCGCCGCGCATGCGCGAATACATCCAGGCGGTGCGCGCGATCTGGGCGGCGTGGAAGGGCGACGGCAAGCTCGCCTACGAAGGCAAGCATTACCGTTTCACGCTGATGACGCCGAACTTCGTGCCGGAACCGTATGACGCCCCGGCGCCGCGCATCGGGCTGGCGGCCGTTGGGCCGGCAATGCTGAAGGTCGCCGCCGAGGAGAGCGACGGCGCCAAGCTCCACGCCTTCTGCACGCGGCAATATCTGGAGAACCGCATCATGCCGATCCTCGCCGAGGGGCTCGCCAAGTCGGGCCGCCGGCGAGAGGATTTCGAGATTTCGGGCGGCGGCTTCGTGGTCACCGGCAAGGACGATGCGGCGGTGGCGAAGCTGTTCGACTGGGTGCGCTACCGCGTCGCCTTCTACGGCTCGACGCCGGCCTACTGGCCGGTCTTCGAGGAGCACGGGCTAGGCGATCTCGGCCGCAAGCTCAACGCCATGACCAAGGCGGGCGCGTGGGACAAGATCGCGGCCGAGGTGTCCGACGACGTGGTTCACCTCTTCGCCGCGGTCGGCCGGCACGACCAGATCGCCAGGGCGATCGAGGAGCGCTTCGGCGGGCTGGTCGATTCGGTCGGCGCCAGCGCCAACTCGGCGAAGCCCTCGGACCTGCCGGCCGACGTGATCCGGGACCTCACCCGGATTCCGACCCGCTACCGGCCAGCCGATTGACGGGCAACGGCATGCCGCTGCTGGTGTTCGATTGCGACGGCGTGCTGGTCGACAGCGAGTTGGTCGAGCACGGTGTCGATGCGGAGCTGCTGGCGAAGCATGGACTCGTCGCGAGCGCCGCCTCCCTCATGGAACGCTTCGTCGGCGTGGCCCGGCGCGACATGTACGAGACCGTGTTCGCCGAATTGCGGCTGCCGCTGCCGGCTGGCCTGCTCGACGAGCGCGAGCGCATCGTCTGGCGGCGCTGCCGGAGCGACCTGCGCGCAATCGCCGGAATCGACGAAGCCCTCGATGCCTTCGTCGAATGGACCAAGTGCGTCGCTTCTTCCAGCCTGCCCGACAAGCTGCGCATGAAGCTTACGAGCACCGGCCTCGCGCGCCACTTCGGACCGCACGTCTTCAGCACCGCCCTGGTCGCGCACGGAAAGCCTGCACCGGACATCTACCTGTATGCGGCGAGGATGATCGACCATGCCCCGGAATCCTGCATCGTGATCGAGGACTCTCCGGCCGGCGTCACAGGGGCGCGCGCCGCCGGCATGAAGGTGCTCGGATTCACCGGCGGCAGCCATGCGACCCCAGCGCTGGCGCCGGCGTTGCTGGCGGCGGGTGCGGACACCATTGCGCCCTCGGCTGCCGATCTTGCGCGCGCGGTGGCCGCGCTATGATGTCCTGACCACGATGTCCTGAACTCGAGGAGGAACGATGACGCTGGAAGGTCGATGCTATTGCGGCAATGTCCGCTATGTCGCCGAGGGCGAGCCCGTGCTCAAGGCGCAATGCCACTGTCGCGAATGCCAGTACATCACCGGCGGCGCGCCCAACCTGTTCATGGCCATGCCGCTTGGCGGCTTCCGGTACACCAAGGGCACGCCGAAATCGTTCACGCGCAGCGACCTGGAGAAGCCCGTGACGCGCGAGTTCTGCCCCGACTGCGGCACGCACCTCGCCACCAAGCCGCAGCGGCCGGTGGTGGTCGTGAAGGTCGGCACGCTCGACGATCCCAAACAGTTCGGCGGGCCGCAGATGGCGATCTACACGATCGACCGGCAGCCCTTCCACCAGATCCCCGAGGGGCTGCCGACGTTCGAGCGCATGCCCGGCCGCTGATCGCCGCTACGTCTCCTTGACGAGCCGGCCGATCACCTCGCGCAGAACGGTCGGCGCCGGGCGGAGCGGCCCAGGGTCGGGATTGTCGTCGCGATAGCGCAGGGCGAGGATCAGCGCCACCCAGCCGCCGCCCTCGACCTGGACGAGCGCGGGAAGGGGATCGGCTTCCAGCGTCACCTTCTCGATCGTGTCGGCGCTCGGGGTGCGGCAGTTCTCGGCCGGCGAGGTGACGAGATACTCGCGACAGGCCATCGGCCGATCGGGATGGATCGAGCAGGATTCGTCTTCCAGGAACGGGCAAGCGATGGCTTGCTGGAAATAGGCGATGCCGAGCGCGGCGCGCTCCTCGGCGGTGCGGGTGCCCATGCGGCCGAGCAGGCCCGCCGCCTCGAGCCTGGCGAGCCCGTCGTCGAAGCGGCCACGGATCACCGAGCGGCGCGGCTCGGGTAGAGCGTCGACGAGGCGCGCCAGGGCGCGCGCCTCGCTGGGGGCGAGCGGCACGAGCTGGCGACAGCAGGCGCCGCAGCCGGCGCGGCAGGAGATCGCCCGGCCCTCGGTCTCGCGCTGGCCCGTGGCGCGCTCGGCGAACAGGCTGCTGAGGCCGCGCAGGATGGGCAGCAGGGCTTCGACGCTGGTCGGGGCGGACGGCACGGTCAGCTCCAGCGGCACACGCTCGCCCGCCACCACCAGCACGACGCGGCCGGTCTGCAGCCTCTCGCCGGGGGTGCCCGCCGACAGGCGGACGGGATCGTCGGGTCCAGCCATGCGGTGGAGCCTATCGCAAAGAAAAACCCCCGTCTCGCGACGGGGGCCACAGGTAGCCCGCGATTAGTTTTATGCGGGCGATCCGGATTTCCGAAATCAGTGCAAGCGGCGCGGCAGCTCGGCGATCGCCTGGTCGACCAGGTCGTTGGACTTGCCCGAGCCGACCTGCTCGCGCAGCAACGTCCGGGTGGCGCCGAGCGCCACGTCGACAGCCATGTCGCGCACCTGCTTGGCAGCGGCGGCTTCCGACTGGGCGATGCGGTCCAGCGCCTGCTGCTCGCGCAGCGCGATGGCGTTCTGCAGGCTGGTCGCGGCACGGGCCTGCATGCGGGCCACCTCGTCGCGGGCCTGGGCAATGATGCCCTCGGCTTCGGCGGTTGCCTGGGCCAGCGTCTTCTCGGCGGCGGTCTTGGCGGCAACCGCCTCGGCACGCAGCCGCTCGGCGTCGGCCAGCGACCTGGCGATGGCCGCCGCGCGCTTGTCGAGCATCTCGGTGATCTTGGTCCACAGGATCTTGCCCAGGAAGACCACGAACAGGACGAAGGCGATAGCGACCCAGGTCTCGGGATTGTGGAAGAAGCCGGCGTCCTTGCCTTCGACCGCGTCCTGCGCGGCCTTGTCGGCGGCCCATGCGGTGCCGAACATCACTGGCCTCCCTTGGCGGCGGCGATCTTGGCCTTGAGCGCACCCGCATCGGCCGGCTGGCCGGCGAGCTTGCCGTAGACTTCTGCCGCGATGTCGTGCGCCATGTCCTCGAGCCCTTCGAGCACCTGGGCGCGCTGCCCGGCGATGCGCTTCTCGGCCTCGTCGATCCGTCCGTTCAGCTTGTCGGCCAGCTCGGTAAGGCGCGCCGTGGCGGCAGCGCTATCGGCCTCGTTGCGCTCGCGCTGCAGGCGACGGGCCTGCTCGCGGGCGTCGGCGAGACGCTTCTCGTAGGCGGCAACGAGGGCACGCGTGTCCTCGCTCGCCTTCTCGGCCGCGTCCAGGTCGCCCTGGATCTTGGCCTGGCGCTTCTCGAGCGTGTCGGAGATCGCGGGCACCGCGAGCTTCGACATCACCAGGTACAGCACCACGAAGGTGATCACCAGCCAGACGATCTGGGGCGCGAAGTCGTGGAAGTTGAGCTGCGGCATGCCGCCGGCAGATGCCTGCGCCGCTCCGCTTGCGCCGGCGACGAGAGCCGCCGCCAGCACGCTGTAGACCGGTTTGCGCATGATCGTGGGTTCCAAGCCTTTCCGGCTTAGAACACGAACAGGATCATGAAGGCGATGACCAGCGCGAACAGCGCCACCGCTTCCGTGAGCGCGAAGCCCAGGAGCACGTTGCCGAACACGCGGGGAGCGGCTTCCGGGTTGCGCAGCGCGCCCGAAACGAAGCTGCCGAAGATGTTGCCGATGCCGACGCCGACGCCGGCGAGGGCGATGGTGGCGAGGCCGGCGCCGATGAGCTTGGCTGCAGAAGCGTCCATAGTCCTAAGTCCTTCCGTTGATTGACTAGTGATGCAGGTGGATGGCGTCGTTGAGATACAGGCAGGTCAGGATCGCGAAGACATAGGCCTGCAGGAAAGCGATGAGCAGCTCGAGGCCGGTGAAGACCACGATGAAGGCCAGCGGCGCCCAGCCGCCGATGATGCCCAGCATCACCACGAAGCCGCCGAACACCTTGAGCATGGTGTGGCCCGCCAGCATGTTGGCGAACAGTCGGATCGACAGGCTGAAGGGGCGCACGAAGTAGGAAATGATCTCGATCGGCACCAGCAGCAGCAGCAGCACGAAGGGCACGCCCTTCGGCACGAACAGCGACAGGAAGTGCGCGCCGTGGCGGACGAAGCCGATGACGGTGACGCCGATGAAGACGGCCGCCGCCATCGCGAAGGTCACGATGATGTGGCTGGTCGGGGTGAAGGCGTAGGGAACCAGGCCGAGCAGGTTGCAGAACAGGATGAAGACGAACAGCGTCAGCACGAACGGGAAGTACTTCTTGCCGGCGCTGCCGACATTGTCGCGCACCATGCCGGCGACGAACTCGTAACCCAGCTCGGCCATCGACTGCAGGCGGCCCGGCACCAGGGCCTTCTTCTGCATGCCCACGACGAAGACGAAGAAGGCGCAGATGACGGCGATCGTCATCCAAAGGGCGGAATTGGTGTAGGAGGCGTCGAGCGAGCCGATATGGAGGTTGAACAGCCGCTTGATCTCGAACTGCTCCATCGGGCTATGCATGTCGTCCCCACTCCCTCTCAGGGGAGGCGTTCGCCGTCCCCCTTGGCCGCCTCGTCCGAGAACACCCGGATGGCGCGCCACGCATTGTTGACGCCGCCGGCAAATCCCAGGATCAGCCCGCCGATCAATGCATACGGCGCCCAACCCAACCAGCGGTCGAGCCAATAGCCGAGAAAGCCCCCGACCAAAAGGCCCGCGATCATATCGACCAGCACACGATAGGCAACGGCCGTTTGCCGATGGGCGCTCCGCAGGTTCTGCCTCGGCGGCGCCGCCGTTCCGCGCGCCTGCTTGAGGCGCGCATCCAGGTCGTCCATCCGCCGACGCTCCCCATCGGGATCGCGATTCGGAGTGTCCATTGCCTATGCCTCCGAACGACGTTGCTTCATCCGCTCTGCCGCCCGATTGCGGGCGGATGTCTAGGGGTTGGGCAAAACCGTGTCAAGGAACGGATTTCCCTTACCTGTCAGGTAGTTACGCCCTTGATCAACGCTTGAACACCGAGAAGGCGGCATCGCCGTCGCGATTTACCTGCGGGACGAGGTCGACTTCCCAGTCGAGATACTGGCGCATGGCGGCCTCGACATCCTCCTTGAAGTCGTACGGGCGGTACCAGACGTCGGTCGGCGGATCGGCCATGCGCACGTGCCCGGCCTCGATCGCAAGCCTGGCATCACGCCACGCCTTCATCCCCCCGGCAAGGATCGCCACCGGCAGGCCGCCGGCGGCTTCCTCGGCCTCCGGCGCGGCGAGAGCGGCGATCTCGCCGTCGGGCGACACCAGCACGAGGCGCGTCGCTCCCACCTGCTGCTTCAGCATTTCCGGGATCGTCTTGCCCAGGCCCGCGCGCACGGCGAACCAGGCGCCCGGTACGTGCCCGTCGCGATAGCGCAGGCTGGTGTCGAGATCGACCACCAGCGTGCTCGCGAGCGCGCCGTGCAGCTCCGCCGCCGTCACCGCCTTGGGCGCAGGCAGCACGAAGCCCTTGGGGAAGCGCGGCTCGGCGTCGGTGGTGAGCTCGGCCGCCGTCGGCGCGTGGTCGAGCACGTAGGTTTCCTTCCAGTCCATCTGCAGCAGCCAGTGCGCGGTCATGGTGGCGCGCACGCCGTCGTTGTCGTGCAGCACGATGGTGGCGTGGCGCGCGCCGACATACTGGTCGGTCGCCTGCACGAGCTGGCCGCCCGCGGCGTGGCGGAAGCCCTTGATGTGGCCCTGCGCATATTCGGCCGGATCGCGCACGTCGAGCTTGTAAAGCGGCCCGCCTCTGGCTTCGAGCGCCTTCAGCCCGGCCATGTCGATCTTGCGGATGCCCATTCGGCCGGCGATGTGGTCGGCGGCGGCTTGCGCGAACGTCGCCGCTTGCGGCCCCTGCGGACCGAACGACCGGGTCTCGCCGCGCGCGACCTTCAGGCCGGCGAGATGCCAACCCATGGTGCCGTTCTTCAGCGCCATCACCTTGTTGGGCAGCCCGGCATTGATCAGCGACTGCGCGCCGATGATCGACCGTGTGCGGCCGGCGCAGTTCACGATCACCAGCGTCTCCGGACGGGGTGCGAAATCCTTGACGCGATAGACCAGCTCGGCACCGGGGCAGTCGACGCCGCCGGGGATCGACATGTTGTTGAACTCCGGCATCGGCCGCGAATCGAGGATCACCATGTCGGCCTTGGAATCGATCAGCTTCTGGACGTCGGAAGCGTCGATGCGCGGCGTGTCGTTGTCGTGCTCGACGACCTCGCCGAATGCCTTGCTCGGTACGTTCACGCCGGTGAAGACCTCGTAGCCGGCCTCGCGCCAGGCCTTCAGGCCCTGCTTCACCACGGCGAGGTTGGTGTAGCCCATCTCGCTCAGCCGCGCGGCGGCGCGATTGGCGCGGCCGGCCCACTGCGGATCGAGGTCGTCCTCGCCGCTGTCCATCAGCACGATCCGCGTATGCGGATCGGGGAGCAGCGCGAAGGCGCGCGGCTCGAGCCGAGACAGCGGCAGCGGCGTGGCGAACAGCGGATGGCCCTTGATCGAGAACTCGCCCTCCTCGCGCACGTCGAAGAACGCGAACACCTCGCCCGACTTCAGCATCGCCTTGACCTGCTGCACGCTGACCAGCGGGGTCAGGATCCTGGCCCTGGCCATGAAGCGCTTGGCCGTGCCGCTCGCCATGTCGACGGAGACGCGGTCGGGCAGGCGCTCGAGGCTAAGCCCGTAGAAGTGCAGATGCAGCGCGTTGCCGGAGCCGGCCGGCGTCTCGATGTGATGGAAGTCGTCCGGCAGGTAGGCGATGACGTCGCCGTTGCGCAGCGTCTTCTCCTTCGCGGTCGCCTCGCGAAGCTGGACCTTGTCGGCCTGCGCGCCGTTGTCCAGCCGGTCGTAGACGACGTTGCGCTCCTCGCCGTGCACGCCCGCGATGATCGCCCAGGTCGTGTGATTGTGCGGCGGCACCTTCTTGCCCGGCCCGCCGGCCGAGGCGTAGAGCGCGAAGCGATGGTCGGGGTCCTCGCTCAGGCGATAGATGCCGCCGTCCGGGCCGAGCGGGAACTCTTCCGCGGGAAAGAGATCGGCGCGACGGGCCAGCCCCGCGAGCAAGGCACCGATCTTCTCGAGATTGGCGGCCGTGACGCCGTCCTTTTCGATGGCGCGGGCCTGCTCGACCAGGCTCCTCACGGCTGTCGCACGTTCCTCGTACATCGTCATGGCTTCCTCCGTTTGTTGCAGTATAGCGGCCTCCCGCTTAGGTTGGCGCGCATGAAACAGTTCGTTCTTGTTGCCTTGGTGGGGGCCGGGACCGCATTCGCTGCTTCGACCCTGGCCCAGACCGCGACCAAGCCGCCGCAAAAGCCCGCGACGGCGGCCAAACCCGCGGCAACGGCGCCGATCGCCAAGTCGCCCCTGGGAGCGGCCGCCGCCAAGTCGGCCAGCCATTCCGGGATGGGACCCCAGTTCGCCGGCTTCCGGTCGGCTCCGCCCCCGGTTCGGCATCCCGTCTTCGTGCCGCCGCCGCCGGTGATCGAGCTCGACGAGATCGCACCGCCCGACCTGCCCACGGTGCTGAGCGCCGACGAGCGCGACCGCTATCGCCGCATCTTCCAGGCGCAGGCCGGCCGCGACTGGGCCACGGCCGACGCCGAGATCGCCAAGGTCAGCGACAAGACGCTGATGGGTTATGTCGACGCTCAGCGCCTGCTCAGCCCCGGCTACAGCGCGCGCTACGAGCAGCTCGCGGCCTGGCTGCAGGACTACAACGACCATCCCGACGCCCCGGCGATCTACCGCCTGGCGCAGGCGCGCCGAACACCCGGTTCGGCCGACCTCACGCCGGCGAGCTTCGTCGGCAGCACGCCGGGCTCGCCGACCTTCGCCGCAGCGCGCACCGTGACCGGCGCCGATGCGGCACGCGCGGCCGAGCTGCGCGCGCAGCTCCAGCGCATGGTGGATGACGGCGGCTTCAATGCCGCCTTCGCGCTGCTCGATCGCAAGGAGTCCGCTGCCGTGCTGGGCGCCCCGGAAGTCGAGCTTTGGCGCGGGCGCATCCGGACGCGCGCGCTGGAGGCCGATTCGCAGCGCGGCATGCAGGTGCCCGTCGACATCAGCGCGCCGCCGGACGCGAACTGGAATGCCGGGCTCGCGGCCTTCACCAGCGGCAACATGTCCGAGGCCGCCCGCCGCTTCGAGCTGGTGGCCGACGCACTGCCCGATCAGGCCTCGTCCTGGACCCTGGCGGCCGGCGCCTTCTGGGCGGCCCGCACCAACCTGCTGGCCGGCAATCCGCAGAAGTTCGCGCCCTATCTCAGGCGCGCCGCGCTGCACGGACGCACCTTCCACGGCCTCGTCGCCCAGAAGATGCTGGGCATGCAGATCGTCGCCAACTGGAACGTACCGGCGCTCGACCGCAAGCGGACCGAGGTGCTGCGCAACGACCGGGTCGGCCGCCGCGCGATGGCGCTGTTCCAGCTCGGCGCCTCGACCGCCGCCGAGCGCGAGCTGTTCGCCGCCTCGCTCGATGCCGACCCGCAATACATCGAGACGATCATGGCCGTCGCGCAGAAGGCGGCGCTGCCTGCCCTGTCGGTGCGGGTCGGCAACGCCGCGTGGGACCAGCGCGACCGGATCACCGGCTATGACGGGGCGATGTATCCGCTGCCGCCGTGGCAGCCGGCCGCCGGCTTCACGGTCGACAAGGCGCTGGTCTACGGCTTCATGCGCCAGGAATCGGCGTTCAATCCCAAGGCGCGCTCGGTCGTGGGCGCGATGGGGCTGATGCAGCTCATGCCGACCACGGCGCGCCTCGTCGCCAACCGGTATGCGCCCGAGGCCGCGGGCGGCAATCCGTTCGATCCGTCGATCAACATCTCGCTCGGGCAAGGCTACATCGCCTCCCTGCTGAGCGATGCCGACAACAACCTGGTGCGCACGGTGGCGGGCTACAATGGCGGGCCGGGCAACGTGAACCGCTGGGACAGCTCGCTCAACGCCTCGGCCGATCCCCTTCTCTATATCGCCTCGATCCCGCTCAACGAGACGCGCGACTTCGTGCAGCGGGTGCTGGCCAACTACTGGATGTACCAGATCCGGCTCGGCCAGCCGACGCCGTCGCTCGACCAGATCGCGGCGCACGAATGGCCGCGCTACACCCAGCAGGATACGGCCGGCCGTTGATGCGCCGGCCGATGTGACCAAGGTGCAGATCGTCGCCGTGCGCGAGAAGCCGAAGACGCTGATCGGGGCCACGAAGGGAACTTTCACGATCCTCGGCGATATTGTTGGTCCGATGTTCGAGGATTACGACGACTATCTGGATCGCAAGTGGCGACGCATCAACGGACAGTTCGATGACCCTCCTGCTCGACACTCACCGTCATTTGGCTGACGGAGGATCATCCGAACCTCGGAAAGGCAGCAAGGCGCGCGTGCAACGCCGCGCTCGCCAGAAGTGAAATAGCGATCTCCACGATCACCTACTATGAACTCGGCGCCCAACTGGAGAGGCGGCGCATTGGCGGGCCGCCTACTCTCGCAGAATGGCGGCAGCACATCACAGGGCTGGGGCTTCGGGAATTTCCGGTTTCCACGGAGGTCGCCATGCGGGCGTCGGGGCTGGACAATCTGACACGCGATCCGGTCGACCGCTTGATCGTTGCCACGGCGCTGGTCGAGGACGCAGTATTGCTGACGGCCGATGGCTCGTTGCTCGCGTGGTCGGGTGGGCTCCGCCGGCAGGATGCACAGCGTTAGGGATCGGGGAATGTTGCCGCTCGAAGGGGTGAAGGTCGTCGAATTCTGCCAGGTGCTGGCCGGGCCCTATTGCGGCATGCTGCTGGCCGACATGGGCGCCGACGTGGTCAAGATCGAGCCGCCGGACGGCGACATGATGCGGCAATGGCCGCCGATCCGGGACGGCTACAGCGAGAACTTCGCCTCGATCAACCGCAACAAGCGCTCGGTCGTGCTCGACCTGAAGAATCCGGCGCACAAGGCCGTGGCGCGCCGCCTGGTGCTCGACGCCGACGTGGTGCTGGAGAACAACCGGCCGGGCGTGATGGATCGCCTCGGCCTGGGCTACGAGTCGTTCAGGCAGGAGAAGCCGGGCCTGGTCTACTGCTCGATCTCCGCTTTCGGCCAGACCGGGCCGCGCTCGAGCGAGGGCGGCTTCGACGTCACGGTGCAGGCGATGAGCGGCATCATGAGCGTGACCGGCGAGGAAGGCGGCGCGCCGGTGAAATGCGGTGTGCCGGTCTCCGACACCGGCACCGGCCTCTATGCCGCCTTCGCGATCGTCTCGCTGCTGCGCCGCGTGGCGGCGGGCGGCGAGGGCGCGCATATCGACGCCTCGATGCTGGGCTGCAGCCTGGGCATGGCGGCGCTGCAGACCAGCGAATATTTCGGCACCGGCCGCGATCCCCGCAAGCTCGGCTCGGCCCATCCGCGCAACGCTCCCTACCAGGCCTTCCGCGCCGCCGACGGCTATTTCGTCATCGCCGCGGGCAACAACAAGCTGTGGCAGAGCGTGACCGAGGTGGTGCAGCGGCCCGACCTGCTGGCCGATCCGCGCTTTTCGACCACGCAGTCGCGCGCCGCCAACCAGGTCGAGCTGAAGGACCTGCTCGAGGTCGAGTTCGCCCGCCACGGCGTCGACCACTGGCTCGCCGCCTTCGAGAAGGCCGGCGTGCCGCAGGGCCGCATCAACAGCTACGGCCAGATCCTCGACGATCCGCAGGTCCGCCACATGGGCTGGGTCGAGCCGATGGAGCTGCCGTCGGGCGTGAAGACGCGCACCTTCGGCGTCCCGGTCAGGATTTCCGGCCTCGATCTCTCCAAGCGCCGCGAGCCGCCTGCGCTCGGCGCCAACACGAAGGAGTTCCTATGAATCCCGCACGGCTGCGCCGTTTCATCGGCGACATGACCTCGCTGGTCAGCGGCGCCTGGCAGGACAACGACGAGACGGCGACGGTCGAGGTCGGCGCCAAGCTGCTCGGCGAGCTGGTCAGCACCGACGACTGGCTACCCGAGGCGATGGCCGAGTGCCCGCCGCACGGTTATGCGCAGAACCTGCTGTGGTGCGACCCGTTCGAGCGCTTCTCGGTGGTGAGCTTCGTCTGGGCGCCGAGCGCCAAGACGCCGGTGCACGACCACCAGGTGTGGGGCCTCGTCGGCATGCTGCGCGGCTCGGAGACCTCGCAGGCCTTCGCCCGGGACGAGAAGACCGGCGCGCTGACGAAAGGCCCCTGCGCCGCGCTGACGCCGGGCGACGTCGAGATCCTGCGGCCGTCGATCGGCGACATCCATCAGGTGACCAACACCCTGACCGATCGCGGCTCGATCAGCATCCACGTCTATGGCGGCAATATCGGCGCGGTGCGCCGATACACCTTCGATCCGGCGAGCGGCAAGGAAAACCTGTTCGTGTCGGGCTACACCAACAAGATCGTGCCCAACCTGTGGGACCGCTCCGCCGAGGTGCGGGCGGCAGGGTAGCTCTTATTCATGTTCCTCTCCCCCGATAGGGGGAGAGGAGTATGAGGGTCAGTGCTTGTGTGGATGGGGATGCGTGGGGTCGACCCAGTAGACCTCTTCCACCTTCTCGGCCGGCGTGATGTCGATGTTGATCGCCACCGCCTCGTTGTCGGAACGAACCAGCACGCATTCGAGCGGCTCCGTATCCGACGCATTGATCTCCTGGTGCGGCACGTAGGGCGGCACGTAGATGAAGTCGCCGGGGCCGGCCTCGGCGACGAACTGGAGTTGCTCGCCCCAGCGCATGCGGGCGCGGCCCTTCACGACGTAGATCACGCTCTCCAGGTGCCCGTGATGATGGGCGCCGGTCTTGGCGTGGGCATGGATGGTCACCGTGCCGGCCCACAGCTTCTGCGCACCGACGCGGGCGAAGTTGATCGCCGCGGCGCGGTTCATGCCCGGGGTCTGGGCGGTGTTGGTGTCGAGCGAGCCCGCGGGGATCACCCGCACGCCGTCATGCTTCCAGTCGGTCATGCGCTGTGATCTAGGCCCGCCGTCTCGCTTCGGCAAGCGAGGATCGTTACACTGGTCGCATGAACAAAATTGATGAAACCCGGCCGTTCAAGCCGGTCAACATCGCCGTGCTCACGGTTTCCGACACGCGCACGTTCGAGACCGACAAGTCGGGCGACACGCTGGTCGAGCGCATCGCGCGCGACGGGCACGTGCTGGTCGACCGCGCCATCGTCACCGACGACATCGACAGGATCCGCGCCCAGGTGCGGAAATGGATCGACGATCCGAATGTCGAGGTCGTGATCAGCACCGGCGGCACCGGCGTCACCGGCCGCGACGTGACGCCCGAGGCGATGGAAGGGCTGTTCGAGAAGAAGATCGAGGGCTTCGGCGAGACCTTCCGCTGGATCAGCTTCCAGAAGATCGGCACCTCGACGATGCAGAGCCGCGCCACGGCCGGCGTCGCCAACGCGACCTACATCTTCGCGCTGCCCGGATCGACCGGCGCCTGCAAGGACGGCTGGGACGACATCCTGCGCCAGCAGCTCGACATCCGCTTCCGCCCCTGCAACTTCGCCGAGCTGATGCCGCGCCTGAACGAAGGCAAGATGCCGCGCAGTGGCTGAGGATCGCCCATCTTTCTCCTCCCCCGTCTGACGGGGGAGGCCGGGAGGGGGCAGGCAACGCGACCGATATCTCCAGTCTCGGATCATGATCTGCAAAGTGATGGCAATTTTACTGAGGCCTTCCCCCACCCGACCTCCCCCGTATGACGGGGGAGGAGAAAGAAAAGAATCGAAGCCAGCGCCTCCCGGCACATGATCCCGAGCGAGGACCTGTTTGCCGCCATCCGCGACGGCGCGACGCTGCCGGCGACGGGAACGGCGCACGGCCATGTGCGGCTGGCCGACGGCCGGCTGGCGCGCATCGCCTACGCTCACGAGGGCGATCCGACGGCGGCGGCGCGGCTGCACGTGCAGGCCGCGGGCTTTCGCCACCTCCAGCCGGCCGGGCGAACGCCGCGCCTGCACGAGGTGATCGAGCCGCGTCCGGAATTGCCGGGCGGGGCGCTGATCGTCGACTTCATTGAGGGCCGGGCGCCCCGCTTGCCGGAAGAACTCGATGCGATGGCCGGGACTCTTGCCGCGCTGCATGCCGTGCCGCTGCCGGCCGCCGGCTCGCCGATCCCGCGCCAGGAAAATCCTTTCCTCGAAACGCTGGCCGGCGTCGAGACCAATGCCGCACGCTTTCTCGATGCGGCCGTGACCGATCCCGCCGCGCGCGGGGAGATCGTCGCCGAGCTCGACCTGGTGCGGGCGATGGCGCGCGACGTCGGTTCGCGCGCGCAACCGCTCACGATGGCGCTGGCCGATACCCATCCCGGCAACTTCATCGTCGATCGCACCGGCCTCGCCTGGTTCGTCGACCTGGAGAAGGTCCATGTCGGTTCGGCCGCGATCGATCTCGCGCACGCGACGCTGCCGACCTCGACGCTGTGGGCCTCGGCCGAGGGCAGGTCATTGTCGTCCGACGAGGTGCGAGCGTTCTACGCGACCTATCTCGACCGCGTCGGCACCGCGACGGCAGAAACACTGCGCCCCTGGCTCCTGCCGATGCGCCGCCTGACCTGGCTGCGCACGACGCTCTTCATGGCGCGCTGGCGGGTGCAGACGCGCGCGCCCCGCGATCCGTCCGATCCCTCTCAATGGAGCGACGCCGGACTCGATCCATCCGTCCGCGCATTCTACGACCGGCGCATCGACCAGTGCTTCGAGCGCGCGACCGTCGAGGCGATCCGGGCGGCGTGGCTATAGCGGCTTCACCATGCGGTAGGTCTCGGCGGTGAATCCGCCGCGGCGATAGAAGTCCACGGCGCGACGGTTGTCGGCGAAGACATCGAGGCTGAGCAGGCGATAGCCGCGCCCGCGCGCCCAGTCTTCGGCCGCCGCCATCAGCCGCGTGGCGACGCCCGTCCCTTCCGCTTCCTTCGTCGTGGCGATGAGGGAGATGTAGCCGCACGGCTCGTCGGTGACGCCGTCCTTGCCTGGCCGCAAATGGATGTAGCCCAGCCGCCGGCCGTCCGAGGCGCAGGCGATCACGGTCGAGGCGCCGTCGACGGGCGCGAACGACGCGGCCATGTGGCGATCCTGGAAGCCCTCCATAGCGGCGAGGTCGTGCCAGGTCGGCCGCGGCACGCCGGACAAGCGCGGCGAGAGGCTGTCGATGAAGGCACGATCGTCGGCGGTGGCGGGACGCAAGGAGACGGGGGTCATGGGCATCTTCTACCACTATGGGCAGTGGCTTGACTCGTTCTCTATTTGTTCCAATAGTCGCCCGCCATGAAGACGCCCGGCGAGCCGCTCTATCCCGACGACGCGATCCCCGAGCCGGAGCACAAGGGCCGCGGCGCGCTGTCCAACGTGTCGAGCCGTTACGACGACGAGAAGAAGATCCGCACGACCGACGGGTGGGACATCGAGGACGAGCTGCCGCCCTTGCGAACGACGCTGACGCGCGACGCCACGCGCACCATCCTCGCGCGCAACACCTCGCCCGACGTGCCGTTCGATCGCTCGATCAATCCCTATCGCGGCTGCGAGCACGGCTGCATCTACTGCTTCGCGCGGCCGACGCATGCCTATCTCGGGCTCTCGCCCGGGCTCGATTTCGAGACCCGCATCCTGTTCAAGCCGGACGCGGCGCAGCTGCTGACGGCCGAGCTCGCCGCGCCGAAATACCGGCCCGACGTGGTCGCGATGGGCACCAACACTGATCCCTACCAGCCGGTCGAGCGCGAGCTCAAGATCACCCGCTCGATCCTGAAGGTGCTGAGCGATTTCAACAATCCGGTCGGCATCGTCACCAAGAACCACCTGGTGACACGCGACATCGACATCCTGGCCGACATGGCCAGGCGCAACCTCGCCGAGGTGTTCCTCTCGGTCACGACGCTCGACAAGGCGCTGGCGCGCGATATGGAACCGCGCGCCTCGACCCCGCAGCGCCGTCTCGACGCGATCAGGGCGCTGGCCGACGCCGGCGTGCCGGTCGGCGTGATGACCGCGCCGATGATCCCGGGGCTGAACGATCACGAGCTGGAGGCGATCCTCGAGGCGGCGACGGCGGCCGGCGCGACGCGCGCGGGCTTCACGGTCCTGCGCCTGCCGCTCGAGATCAAGGATCTGTTCGACGAATGGCTGCGCGCCAATCGCCCGGATCGCGCCGACAAGGTGCTGTCGCTGATCCGCCAGATGCGCGGCGGCGCGCTCTACCAGGCCGAGTTCGGGCTGCGCATGAAGGGCGAAGGCCCGATCGCGCAGCTCCTGAGCGCGCGCTTCCAGGCCGGCGTGAAGCGACTCGGGCTCAACAAGATCCGCTACCGCCTCGACACGATGCGGTTCGCGGTGCCCGACTCGGCGCGCACGGCGCTGGTCGACGCCAAGCGCGATGCGCGACAGTTGAGGCTTTTGTGAGTGAGGAGTGTGCCATGGCCGACGAGATCGTTTTCTACACCCATCCGCAATCGCGCGGCGCGATGACCCACTGGATGCTGGAGGAGATCGGCTGTCCCTACCGTGTCGAGGTCAAGGCGTTCGGGCCGGACATGAAGACCGCCGACTACCTCGCCATCAATCCGATGGGCAAGGTGCCGGCGATCGTGCATGGCGGGCGGGTCGTGACCGAGACCGGCGCCATTCTCTGCTACCTGGCCGACGTCTTCCCGCAGGCCGGCCTCGCGCCGCCGCCGGCCGAGCGCGATGCGTACTACCGCTGGCTGTTCTTCGTCGCGGGCTGCTGCGAACCGGCGATGGCCAACAAGGCGAACGGCTGGAACCCCGATACACCCGAGCTGAAGGTGCGCTTCGGCTACGGCTCCTACGAGCAGACGATCGATACGGTCGCCAAGGCGATCGAAGGCAAGCGGTACATCGCCGCCGATCGCTTCACCGCGGCCGACCTCTACATGGCGTCGTTCCTGCACTGGGGCATGATGTTCGGCGCGGTCGAGAAACGGCCGGCGTTCGAGGCCTACGTGAAGCCGCATCTCGAGCGCCCGGCGGCGAAGCGTGCCGATGCGCAGGCGGCGAAGCTGATGGCGGCGGCCGGGTGACAGCCGCGACGGGGCAGCCGCCGCTCTATCGGGCGGAGTCCGATGAAAGGTCCAGGATCGGCCCGAAGCGCTCCCAGGTCCGGCCGTTGAATCGTTGCATCTGGACCTGAGACAGGGGCGCGTAGTCGTTCTGCGCCGTGTTGATCGTGATGCCGGGCAGCAGCATGTCCAGCGCCACGCTCCGGAGCGCGTTGGCTTGCTCCATGATGTTCTTGCGACTGAGGTCGTCGGCGCTCTGGCGAAGGGTGGCGACCAGTGTCTGGGCGAGCAGATAGCCTGTGGTGATCTGGGCATCGCTGCGGTCGCCGTCGGGAAGGTAGCGATCCATGAACGCCCGCCACGTCCGAACGCCGGGATCGTCCTTCCACTCGGCATCGTCGGGATCCTTCGCCGATCCCCAGCTCAGGACGCCCGTCGCATTCTCGACGCCCGCGGGCCGCATCACCGCGCCGATCGACGCCGACGAGCTCGGCACCAGGATGGTGGGCTTCCACCCGAGCTCGACGACGCGACGGATCACCTGCGCCGAGTATTTCGGCGTCGTGATCGACACGAGGGACGTGGCACCCGATGCCTTGAGCTGGATCAGCTCCGAATCGACCGCCGGTGCGCCCACTTCGTAGGAAGCCTGGGCGACGACGGACGACCAGCGCTCGCCCATCGCCTCCTTCAGGCCGCTGATGAAGTCGCGGCCGAAGTCGTCGTTCTGATAGAGGATCGCGACGGTCTTTCCGGCCGGATCGGAGCGCAGATAGCTCGACGCGGCCTTGCCTTCGAGCTTGAGGGGCATTGCCCACCCCATCGACCAGGGATAGGTCCTGGGTTCGTGGAAGCGGGCCGCGCCGGTCATCACGAAGAGCTGCGGCACCTTCTTCTGGTTCAGGTAGCGCTGGATTGCCGTGTTCGTCGGCGTCCCGAGCGAACCGAACACCAGCGACACGCCATCGCTCTCCACCAGCTTGCGCGTCTGGTCGACGGCGCTCGCGGGGTTGTAGCCGTCGTCGTAGGAGATGAAGCGGATCCTGCGGCCGTTGATTCCGCCCTCCTCGTTGACCTTGCGGAAGTAGGCCGCCGCCGCCTTCATCGTCGAGGCCAGCGCCGAAACCGGACCGCTGTAGGGCGCCGAGTTTCCGATCAGTATCTCGGTCTTCGTGACGCCCGGACCGACATAGTTCTGGGCCGAAGCGACCGGCGCCGCCAGCAGGCCGGCGGCCGCCAACGCCTGACCTGCGACGAAGGCCATGGCGTTTCGCTTCCAGGATGCGCCGGCTGAGCCCGCGCGCGGTGGCAAGAACCACATGCCGATCTTCCCGTCAGGTGAAGTTGAGAGCTTGCACGACCTTCGAAAGATCCTGCACTCGATCGTCCGGGGCCCGGCGGGTGCGCCACGCCACATGGCCGTCGGGGCGGACGAGAATGGCACCGTCTGCCTCGATGCCCAGAACGGCTCGGCCCTTTTCGTCCGGCGGCGCCACGTCGCCGCCAAGCAGACGGACATCGACGCTCGGCGATTGACAGCTCCGCCAGAGCGGATCGAAGGCAAGCAACGTCAGGCGATCCCGACGGATCACGGCATGCACGGAGAGGCCGTCCTGCAACCGAAAGAAGGGGAGTCGCGCCCCCGGATGCGCGTCCGGGCTGAACGCTATCCCGTCCGGCGAGGGAGGCGCAGATCCGTCGGGAATCACCGCCGCCGGCATCGCCGCGGCGTAGGAAAACCCGATGTCGCGCCCGATCGCGGCGCCGTAGTGCGACGCCTGGTCGTCGATCGCAGCCTTCACCGCGGCACGCTTCCGCGTGGCCTCCGGCGTGTTTCCCACGAGCCCGAGCCGATCGGGAGGAAACGTCTCGAATGGCGAGGCCGGGTCTAGCGGAGGTGTCGGCTCCCGGGTGTCGAAGCCGATCGCCTCGCTGATCCGTTGCAGATGCCGCATGTTGAACACGCTCGCATCGGTGTTCGCGCGCGCAATGGGACGCCGTTCGCTTTCATATGTGTCGAGCAGCGCCGGTGCGGCCAGCCCCCGCAGCACGAAGTCGAGCTTCCACGCGAGGTTATGGGCGTCCTGTATTCCGGTGTTCATGCCCAGCCCACCCGTCGGGGGAAACCGGTGGCAGGCGTCTCCGGCGAGGAACACGCTGCCTTTTCGATATTTCGCGGCGACCTGGGCGCTCATGTTCCAGGTCCCGACGCCGACGAGGTCGATGGCCTGCGCCGGCTCTCCCACGGCGCGACGCACCAGCGACAGCGCCACCGCCTCGTCGTACGCCTCGATCGGATGGTCGCCGATCGAGCACAGCATCGCCCACAATCGGTGCATGTCGTAGGAGATGAAGGTGCAGCGGACCTGGGGCCCGGCCATCAGGCAGAGCGGCCCCCGCCGATGGGCGACATACCGGTCGAGATCGGCGCGAAAATACACCGTCAGGAAACGGGCGAGCGAGCGTGGACCTTCCATGTCGACGCCGATCGCGCGCCGCACCGTGCTGCCGGCGCCGTCGCAGCCGATCAGGAAATCGGCGACTTCCCGGTGCTCCCCGCCGTCGCTGGCCCTCACCCTGTAGCCGACCTGCCCGTCGCCGGCGTCGAGCTCGACAAGCGTGGTGCCCAGCCGCACCTCGCCGCCAAGCCCGCGAAAGCGCTCGAGCATCAATCGGCTCAGCTCGTTTTGCGCCACATTGGCTCCGGAATGGGCGCTGAGCCCTGCTCCACCAGGGGCCATGGTCCTGAGCGAGCCGTATTCGAGACCGGCCAGCGTTTCACACCATGTCACCTGCCACTTGTCGCGGTTGAACCGCAGCCCGTCTCCCATCGTTTCGATGCATCGCTGCGCGACCCCGATCTCGTCGAGGATCTCCATCGACCGTCTGTTGATCACATGCGCCGCAGGCAAGTGTTCGACGCTGGCCGAGCGTTCGATCAGGACGGGCGCATGGCCGCGCAACTGGAGCATGATGGCCAGCGAGAGACCGGTCGGGCCCGCTCCAATGATTGCAATGCGCGGGTTCATCTTGGGCACATCTGTTGATTCCGAGGTCAGCCGGGAGGTTGCGCGCCGAACTCGCGGACACGGGCGCCCCACAATTCCTTGTAGGCTGCCAGTTGCGCCTTGTAGTCGGCCGGGCTCGGCGTATCGCGCGGCAGAGCGCCGAAGGAGAGGATCTTCTCGCGCACCGCCGGATCGGCGACGATGGTGCGAATGTCCGCGGCAAGCCCGTTCAATTCCGTCGCGCCGATGCCGCGCCAGCCGAACAGGCCGCCCATGCCTTCGATCGTGAGCTCCGGAAATCCCTGCTCGGAGGCCGTCGCCACCTCGGCTGCGGCCGGAGCGCGCTGAACGCCGCTCGTTGCCAGCAAGGTCGCCTTGCCGCCGCGGACGGCGGAGATGGTTCCTGCCACCGGGGCCAGCATGGCCGTGATTCGCCCGGCCGCGAGATCGAGCAGCGCCTGCGGATAGCTCTTGTAGTTGACGAAGAGCATGTCGAGGTTGCGCTCTTTCAGGAAGGCACGGAAAGCGAGGTAGGGCGTGCCGGGCGCTCCGTGATAGGCGAGGCTGCCGGGCGGCTTCGAGCGTACGTACGCCACGAACTCCGCCATCGTCCGCACGGGCAGGGCGGGATCCACGATGAACGCCATGAGCTCCGTGTGGACCGTGGTGATCGGCACCATGTCGATTGCCGGGTCGAATGACAGGTTGTCGTACATCAGCGGAACGATCGTCACGAGGCTGGCGACCGAGAACATCAGCGCCTCGCCTGGACGCGACCGCACGAAGGCCTCGCCCGCGAGCCGGCCTTCCGCCCCCGGGCGGTTGTCGATGATGATCTGGCGCCCGCGCAGGCGGGACAGTTCCTCGGCCACCAGACGCGCGGACGCATCGGAAGACGAGCCGGGAGAACCCGGCACGATGATCTTCGTGATGCTGTCCGCCGCCGCCGCTCCGCCCGTCGAACCGAGACTCACGGCGCCGGCGATGACGGCGCGACGCGTCAGCAGGCTGGTGGGATGCTTCAAGGTGCTCCTCCCGTGTGCATTCATTCTGAATTGCCGCAACCGTATATGCATGCAATCATTAGTTCAATTGGGATGTTTTGGTAAAACAAGGTCTATATTGCATGCATTCAGGATTGACATAGACGCTGTCATCCGTCGGAATGCCTCCAGAATGCATGCACAGGAAGGTGCCGAATGACAGACGCAATGCAAACGCTGGCGGGAAAGACGACCGGCATGCCGAAGTTGCGGATCAGCGAAATCGTGCTCAAAACCGGCCAGTACCAGACCATGAAGACATGGTACGAGGCCGTGCTCGGCGTGAAGGCCTTCTTCGAGAACAACCCGGCGCCGCAGGGCGACGTGCCTCTGACCGGAACCCGCGCGACCAGCGTCCGGCTCTGCTTCATCGGCCTTCACACCGATTTCCCGTACACCCAGACGGTCGCCATCTTCGACATCCCCGGCTTGACCGCGCCCGACGAGCGGGTGCCCGGGCTGCACCACATGCAGTTCCGGCACGCGTCGCTGCCGGCGCTCTTCGATCGGTACGAGGCGATGCGCGAGGCCGGCCTCAAGCCGTTCCGGTCAGCCAACCACGGTCCCGCGACGAGCTTCTACTTCAAGGATCCGGACGGCAACGTCGCGGAGTTCTCGGCGACCAACTACGAGAGCGAAGCGGACTACCGTGCCTTCATGGCCTCGCGCGCCTTCAAGATGAATCCTTCGGGCATCGAGGTGGACGGCGACGCCTTCGTCGCGCGCTATCGCGCCGGCACGCCACAGCGCGAACTGGTCCGCATTCCCGAGGTTGCCGCGGCCTGACGCGAGGCACAGTCATGATCCCGGTATTGGTCGCGGGGGCGGGCCCCGTCGGTCTGGCGCTCGCGGGGGACCTGGGATGGCGCGGCGTGCGATGCCTCGTCATCGAGCAGGGCGACGGCAAGGTCGAGCAACCCCGGATGGACATGGTCAGCGCGCGCAGCATGGAGTTCTGCCGCCGCTGGTCCATTCAGGACAAGGTTCGCGAGGCCGACTATCCCCAGGATCGCGGGCAGGACATCGCCTACGTCTCCAGCGTCGGCGGCGTCCTCTTCGGCCGGGAGCACTTCCCGACGCGCCGCGCCTCCAGGCCGCCTCCTTACAGCCCCCAGGGACGCGAGCGCTGCCCTCAGCATCTCTTCGACCCGATCCTGCGCGACTTCGCCGGCGCCCAGCCCGAGGTCGACCTTCGATACGGCGTGCGCCTGGTCGACTTCGAGGCCGCCGACGAATCGGTCACGGCCACGCTCGAGACCGTCGCGACGGGTGTGCGGCAGGAGGTCGAGGTCGGCCGTCTCGTGGCGTGCGACGGCGCGGGCAGCTCGGTTCGCCAGAAGCTCGGCATCCGGATGGAGGGCTCCGGGACACTTACCCGCAGCGTCAACATCCTGTTCAGGGCACCGGGCCTCGACGACCGGCACGACAAAGGCGGCGTCTATCGCTTCATGCTGTTCGGAGACGACGGCCCCTGGGCCACGATGGTCGCGATCACGGGATACGACGTCTGGCGCTTGCAGGTGATCGACGGCGGCGATCGTCGCTGGGAGGAATCCGACGCCCACGCGGCGATCCGGCGCGCGCTCGGCTTCGACCTCGCCGTGGAAATCCTGTCGATCAACAACTGGCTTCGCGTGGAAGCCGTCGCGGTACGCTTCGGATCGGGCCGCGTGTTCCTGGCTGGCGACGCGGCGCACACGATGTCTCCGACCGGCGGGTACGGGATGAACACCGGGCTGGGCGAGGCGATGGATCTTTCGTGGAAGCTGGAGGCGGTATCGAAGGGCTGGGGAGGCCCCGGCCTGCTCGACAGCTACGAACCCGAACGCCGGCCTGTTGCCCTCACGAATGCCCGAACCGCCAGCGAGAACCTGCGCCGCATGCGTGCGCTGCGGCCGCCCGCCGAGGCCTTCTCGCTGCCCGGCGCTCAGTGTGCCTGGGGCAAGGTCGTCAGCTCGGTGATGCGCAGGGAGTGGTTCTCGACGGGCATCCTGATGGGCTATCGCTACGCCCGCTCTCCGATCTGCGTCGACGATGGCGAGCAGCCGACGCCCACGGAGCCGTGGGAACAGCAGGCCCTCGTCGGCGTACGGGCACCGCATGCCTGGATAGCGGACGGCGTCTCGACGCTCGACTGGTTCGGCCGCGGCTTCGTCCTCGTGCGGTGCGGCGCCGACGCGCCCGATCTCGCGCGCAGCGCGGCGGCTCGTGGAATCCCGTTTGCCGTCCGCGACCTGCCGGCATCGGTGCTGCCGCTCTATGGCCGTCGCCTGACGCTGGTCCGGCCCGACGGCCACATCGCCTGGCACGCCGACTCCGCGCCGCCGGATTCGGCGGCACTGCTCGATCGGGTTACCGGCAATTGATCGGAACGAGGAACGGAAAATGAAGATTGCAAGCTACCGGCGAAACGGCGAAGCGGGCTACGGCGCCGTCCTCGCGGAGGGGATCGCGCCACTCGCTCCGCTGCTTCCCGGCGCGCCGGCCACGTTGCGCGCGGCGCTCGAACGGCTCGCCATCGCCGAGATCGTGTCGGCGTCGGCCAGCGCGCGCGCCCGCTTTCCCTTGGCCGACGTCGTCCTCGACCCGGTCGTCCCCCATCCGGACAAGACGATCTGCATCGGCATCAACTATCGCTCGCACGCCCAGGAAACCGGTCGGGACGTCGTCGACAATCCGAGCTTGTTCACGCGGCTGGACCGCACCCTGCTCGGCAACGGAGCGCCGATGATCCGTCCCTCCAACTCGACGAGCTTCGATTTCGAGGGCGAGCTCGCCATCGTCATCGGCACCGGAGGCCGGCTGATCGCCGCTGAAAAAGCGCTCGATCATGTCGCCGGCTACACCTGCTTCAACGACGGCAGCGTCCGCGACTTCCAGAAGCACTCGGTGACCGCGGGCAAGAACTTCGATGCCACCGCACCGGTCGGCCCGTGGATGGTCACCCGCGACGAAATCCCCGATCCGACGCGCCTGGAACTGACCACACGCCTGAACGGCCAGGTCGTCCAGCAGTCGGGAACCGACAAGCTCATTCACAGCGTGCAGAAGCTCATCGCCTACTGCTCGAGCTTCACGACCCTGATGCCCGGCGACGTCATCGCGACCGGCACGCCCGAAGGCGTCGGCGCGCGGCGAACGCCGCCGCTGTGGATGAAGCCGGGCGACGTCATCGAGGTGGAGATCAGCGGGATCGGGATCCTGAGAAATCCCGTCGTCGCAGAGGCGTAGCCCCGTCGCGATCGATCGTCGAAGCAGCCCGCGAAGCCCGCCCGCGGCCCGGCTGGACGAGGCTCCCGGGGCTGGCTAGAGCAGCGCGATGAGGACCCAGTACGAGATCGTTCTCCAGGAGATGCGGCTGCGCATCGTCAGCGGGCGATGGCATCCCGGGTCTCGCCTCATGGAGATACCGATCGCCCTCGATCTCGGCGTGTCGCGCACGCCGGTCCGGCTGGCATTGGCGACGCTCGCACAGGAAGGACTTCTCGACTACGCGCCCAAGCGGGGCTTCGTCGTCAAGCATTTCACGGCCAAGCAGATTCTCGACGCCGTCCAGGTCCGGGGCCGCCTGGAAGCGCTTGCCTGCGAGCTGGTCGCCGTCGCCGGACTTACGACCGAAACGTCGAGCAGGCTCGAGACGAACCTCGAGCGCACCGCCGAACTTCTGGCGCTGGAGTTCGGCGACGACGAGATCGCGACCTGGTCCCGCCTCAACGCCGAGTTCCACGACACGATCGTGGCTGCCAGCAGCAACGACTCGCTGACGCGCTTCAAGCGCGAGGTCGACGCCGTGCCGTTGGCCGCCGCGGGCAGCTTCCTGCGCGCGGCAAACCTCGCGGATCGCCGCAAGGTGGTCGAGGACGCATTGTTCATGCATCGCCTTGTTTTTCGAGCGATCAGGCTCGGCGATGCGCAGCGTGCCGGCTTCCTGATGGAAGAGCATATCCGTCAGGGCCGCGACGGTTTGCAGACCAGGCTTCAGGGCCTGATCGAGGAAAACGCGGGCGCCGCGGATTCGTCGCCCTGATGTAATGCCGACACGCGCCTAGCCGGCGACGAACCGCACCTTCGGCCACAAGTCGCGCCAGCCTTTCGCGGCGACGCGCGCCTCGTATTCGTCGAGGCGGGTCCGGCCATAGGCCGTGGGGCGACAACGGAGATGCACGAGATCGTCGGTGCCGAGCGGGGCGATCACGGTGAGCGAATCGTCCGCCTCCAGCCGCACGCCCACGGCGGTCACCGTCTCCAGCCAGTAGGTCATCGAGTCCGACGTGCTCGTGTGCTGCGGCAGTCCCTTCCAGACATGCATGCGGGCCTGGTTGCGGACCTGCCACGGCGCGGGCTCGAGCGCCGACAGCCGGGCTTCGAGCGCCTGCTCCGTCTCCTTCGAGAGGTCGGCGGCATCGTAGTAGAGCACGTCGATGTCGGCCGGCGCGCGCGGCGGCGAGATATCGTGAAGATGGTCCCATACGCGATTGCGCACGAAGCCCGCGGCGATGCACCAGTCGGGCAATGCCAGCGTGCGCGCCGCACGAAGCTGTTTCATGCCCACAGGGTCCTGCGCGATGATGCTGGCGATGAGCGACATCCGCTCAGTCTAGTCCGCATGCCGGGGGATATGCCGAGCTTCCGCTATGAAATGCGCTGCGAGGGCGAAGGTGGCTCGATCCGCATCGCCGGGATCGACGAGGTCGGCCGCGGGCCGCTCGCCGGGCCGGTGGTCGCGGCGGTGGCCGTCATCGACCGTACGCTCGCCCGGCGCAAGCTGCTGCGGCTGATCGACGATTCCAAGAAGCTGGCGCTGGAGGATCGCGAGAAGGCCTACGACGCCATGATCGTCTCCGGCGCGGTGCGCTTCGCGGTCGGCGAGGCCAGCGTCGCGGAGATCGACACGATCAACATCCTTCAGGCGACCTTCCTCGCCATGCGCCGCGCGCTGCAGGCGATGGCGGAACAGCCCGATATCGTGCTGATCGACGGCAACCAGGTGCCGCCCGAGCTGGGCTGCCGGGCGGAGACCATCGTCGGCGGCGACGCGGCCTCCTATTCGATCGCCGCCGCCTCGATCGTCGCCAAGGTGACGCGCGACCGCTACATGCTGCAGCTCGCGGAGGCATTCCCCGGCTACGGCTGGGAAACCAACCGCGGCTACGGCAGCCGTGCCCATCTTGCCGCCTTGCGGCGACTGGGCCCGACCCCACATCATCGCACGAGCTTCGCGCCCGTGCGTAACCCCTACGGCCAGGCCGTCGAAGCGGATTGAAGGAAGGCGTCGAGCCCATGTCCGAGAGCAAGAAGCACGAAGCGCTGATCGCCGAGCTGCGCGCGGCCATCGAGGCCAGCCCCGAGGGCGAGCGGCGCGAGCGCCTGCTGGCCCGGCTGCATCACCTCGAAAACGCCGAGAGCACGGGCTCCTTCACCGACCATATCAAGGCGCTGGTCCTCGAGGCCGAGGAAGAAGCCTTCGAGCTCGCCCCGTTCATGTCGCGGCTGTCCAGCCTGCTGCCCTGAGCGGGCCTGTCTCGCGCTCATTTCCGAGCCCTCGAACAAGTCGCGCTGACCCGCGATCGGGCGACGAGCGGAGCGCGGTGCAGGAAGCTAACGTGGCGGGCGAGAGGAGATCGCCTTGTTCACGCTCTACTACGCCGCCCATACCTGCTCGCTCGCCACGCACATCGTCCTCGAGGAGGTCGGCGCCGACTACTCGACCGTGCGCATCGACTTCGGCTCGGCGCAGCAGCGTTCGCCGGAGTACCTGAAGGTCAATCCGAAGGCGCGCGTGCCGGCGCTGGTGACCGATCGCGGCATCCTGACCGAAACGCCGGCGATGCTGGCCTTCGTGGCGCAGAGCTTCCCCGCGTCGGACCTCGCGCTGATGGGCGACCCCTTCGCCTTCGCCCAGATACAGTCCTTCAATTCCTATCTCTGCTCGCACCTGCATATCGCGCACGCCCACCGCATGCGCGGCTATCGCTGGGTCGATGCCGACGATGCCCATTCCATCGCCGCTATGCAGCGCAAGGTGCCGGAGGCGGTCGGCGGCGCGTTCGAGCTGGTCGAGCGCGAGATGCTGAGAGGCCCGTGGGTGATGGGCGAGCGCTACACGATCTGTGATCCTTACCTTTTCACCCTCGCGCAATGGCTCGAGGCCGACGGCGTAGACCCAGGCAGGATTCCGAAGGTCGTCGATCATCGCCGCCGCATGTCCGAGCGGCCCGGCGTGCGCAAGGCGATCGCCCAGGAACTCGCCTAGCAACTCGCATAGCCCAACCGTTTCTGGGGATCGAGGCGATTGCGGTATTGACGCAGAGTCGAGGAGTGACTCAATTTGCTTCGATGTCCCATACCGAAGACCTCGTTCTCGTCGGCGACTGTATCGACCTCATGAACGGCCTGCCGGCTGCATCGGTCGACATGGTCTTCGCCGATCCGCCTTACAATCTTCAGCTCGGCAGCAACGATCTGCTCCGCCCCAACAACGGCAGCAAGGTCGATGCGGTCGACGACGACTGGGACAAGTTCGAGGACTTCGCGCGCTACGATGCCTTCACCCGCGGCTGGCTGCAGGCCGCACGCCGCGTGCTGAAGCCCGAAGGCACGCTGTGGGTGATCGGCAGCTACCACAACATCTTCCGCATCGGCACGGCGCTTCAGGACGAGGGTTACTGGCTGCTCAACGACATCGTGTGGCGCAAGACCAACCCGATGCCGAACTTCAAGGGCATGCGCTTCACCAATGCGCACGAGACGCTGATCTGGGCGGCGCGCGACCGCAAGGCCAAGCGCTATACCTTCAACTACGAGGCGATGAAGGAGCTGAACGAGGAGCTGCAGATGCGCTCCGACTGGCTCCTGCCGCTATGCACCGGTCCCGAACGGGTCAAGGGCGAGGACGGCAAGAAGGCTCATCCGACGCAGAAGCCCGAAGCGCTGTTGTTCCGCTGCCTGATGGCCGCCTCGAATCCGGGCGACACGATCCTCGATCCGTTCTTCGGCACGGGTACGACCGGCGCGGTGGCCAGGAAGCTCCGGCGCCGTTTCATCGGCCTGGAACGCGATCCGGCCTATGCGGCGATCGCCCGCAAGCGGATCGCCGAGATCGTTCCGTTGCTGATCGAGGACGTGGCGCCCAAGCCCGCCAAGCGCTCGGAGCCGCGCATCCCGTTCGGCGTGCTGATCGAGACCGGGCTGCTCCAGCCCGGGACGATGCTGAGCGACCATAGCGGCCGCGTACGTGCCCGCGTCCATGCCGACGGCACGCTGTCGGCCGCCGGGGCGCAGGGCGAGCATCGCGGCTCGATCCACAAGGTCGGCGCGGCGGTCCAGGGTGCGCCGGCCTGCAACGGCTGGACCTACTGGCATTTCGACGGCGAGGGCGGCCGCCGGCCGATCGACGATCTCCGCCGACAGGTCCGCGACGGCCTGTAACGCTTCGCCGCTGGGAGCGGAACGGGACATTCCGACATTGGCCTCCTCTCTTCCGTCGTCCCGAGCGGAGCGAAGCGTAGTCGAGGGACCTGTTCATCTCGGTCGACGCTCCATGAAGAGGTCCCTCCGCTGCGCC
>CAMFJT010000027.1 GCA_945957125.1 uncultured Rhodospirillales bacterium
ACGCGCTGCTGGCCGGCGAGATCGACTATATCGAGGCGCCGCCGCACGACCTGAAATCGCTGCTGCTGGCCGACAAGAGCGTCACTCTCGAGGTCTACAATCTCATCGGCGCGCAGTACGCGTTCCGCTGGAACACCGTGGTGCCGCCGTTCGACAACGAGAAGGTCCGCCGCGCCGCGATGTACGCCTTCGACCAGAAGGCCTTCCTCGAGGGCGTGATCGGCGATGCGCGCTACTACCGGACCTGCGACGCGATGTTCGTCTGCGGCACGCCGCTGGAGACCGCAGCCGGCATGGATGGGCTGGTGCGCGGCAACTTCGCCCGATCGAGGGAGCTGTTGAAGGAAGCGGGCTACGACGGCACGCCGATCGTGATGCTGCACACCACCGACATCGCCGTCCTCACCAACGCCGGCCCGATCGCCAAGGACCTGCTCGAGAAGGGGGGCTTCAAGGTCGAGCTGGTGCCGCTCGACTTCCAGGCGATCGTCTCGCGCCGGCTGCGCAAGACGCCGGCCAGGGAGGGCGGCTGGAATGGCTTCATGACCGCGTGGCTGTCGGTCGACATGATGAACCCGCTGACCAACAGCATGGTCGTCGCCTCATGCGAGAAGGCGAATTTCGGCTGGCCGTGCGACGCCGAGGTCGAGAAGTTGCGCGATGCTTTCGCCCGCGCGCCCGATCCGGAGAGCCGCAAGAAGATCGCCGCCGACCTGCAGGCGCGGGCCGTCGCCTACGGCACGCACATCCATCTCGGCCAGTACACCCTGCCGACGGCGACCCGCGGCCTCACGGGCGTGGTGACCAGCCCGATCCCGGTGTTCTGGGGCATCGAGAAGAAGTAGCGGATGGCGCCCGCCAGCCGAATCCGGATCATCGCCGCGGGCGTGATCGGCAACATCCTCGAATGGTACGATTTCTCGATCTACGGCTTCATGGCCGTGCAGATTGGGGGCGCCTTTTTCCCCGACGGCGATCCGCTGTCGCAGGCGCTGTCGGTCTTCGGCGTCTTCGCCGCCGGCTTCCTCGCCCGGCCGGTCGGCGCCATCGCCATCGGCCATATAGGCGACCGGGCGGGCCGACCGACGGCGCTCACGCTCTCGATCGGCGGCATGATCGTGGCGACGCTCGGCATGGGGCTGGTGCCGGACTACGCCACGATCGGCGTTGCCGCACCGATCCTGCTCACCGTCCTGCGCCTGATCCAGGGACTCGCCGTCGGCGGCGAATCGGCCATCGCCAACGTCTTCATGGTCGAGTATGCGCCCGCTGGCCGTCGTGCTCTGTCGAGCGCCATCGGCGGCGCCGGCTATGCCGTCGGCATCCAGCTCGCCTCCCTGGCGGCACTGGCCTGCGCGAGCTTGCTGTCGCCGGCGGAGCTGCAGGCGTGGGGTTGGCGCATCCCGTTCTGGCTGAGCCTGGTCGTGGCCCTCTTCGGCTTCTACATCCGGCGCACGCTGAAGGACTTGCCGAAGCCCGTCGCGGGCGAGCGGCCGTCGCCGCTTGCCGAGGTCCTCGACAACCATCTGCCGCTCGTGCTGCGGATCGCCGGCCTCTCCGCCTTTGCCGCCATCGGCTTCCAGGCCGCCTTCATCTACATCGCCGACTGGCTGCAGCGGGTCGGCGACGTCTCGCCGGCCGACACCTTCAAGGTGACCTCGATCAGCATGCTGCTGGTCACGCCGGTATCGATCTTCTTCGGCTGGTTGGCCGACCATGTCGGCCGGCGCAACCTCCTGCTCGCGAGTGCCGTCCTCGGGCTGCTGGGTTCCGTGCCGTTCTTCATGCTGATGCGGCAGGGCACGACGAGCGGCATCTATCTCGGCCAAGCCGGCTTCGTGCTGGCGCTCGGCGTCCAGTTCGGCGTCCAGGGCGCGCTGATGGTCGAGACGACGCCCGAGCCGATCCGCTGCACCGCGCTGGCGATCGGCAACAACATCGCCTGGAGCATCCTGGGCGGCCTGACCCCGCTGGCCGCCACCGTGCTGATCCATCACACCGGCGACGAGCTCAGCCCGGCATGGCTCGTGGCGACGGCCGCCGGCGCAACCGTCGTCGCGCTGCTCCTGGCCCCCGATCCCTTCAAGAGGGAGATATCGACACGCATCCGCCGACCCTTATGATGCCCGCAGGGGACTGGGGACATGGCCGCGACGCAGACTTTCAGCCGCCGGAGGATTCTCGCCGCCGGCATGATCGGCAACATGCTCGAGTGGTACGATTTCTCGATCTACGGCTTTTTCGCCGTCCAGATCGGCGCCACCTTCTTCCCTAGCGAGGACCGCGTCTCGCAGGCCCTGGCCGCCTTCGGTGTCTTCGCGATGGGCTTTATCACCCGCCCGATCGGCTCCGTCATCGTGGGCTATATCGGCGACCGTCGCGGCCGTACGACGGCGCTCACCATCTCGATCGTCGGCATGGCCGCGTCCACCGTCGGCATGGGGCTCCTGCCGGGCTATGCGACGATCGGTGTCGCGGCGCCCATCCTGCTCACGCTCCTGCGCATGCTGCAGGGCCTGGCCGTGGGCGGCGAAGCCTCCATCGCCGGCGTCTTCATGATCGAGCAGGCGCCGCAGGGACGGCGTGCCCTGGCAGGCGCGATCGGCGGCGTCGGCAACGGGCTCGGCATCCAGGCCGGCTCCCTCACCGCCCTGGCCCTGGCCAGCGTCCTGTCGCCGGAGGATCTCGCCGCCTGGGGATGGCGCATCCCCTTCCTGCTCGGCCTCGTCGTCGGCATCGGCGGCTTCCTCATCCGCCGCGCGCTGCGCGACATGCCGGAGCGTACGGCCGACAGCACCGGCTCGCCGATCGCCGAGCTGCTTCAGAACCATCTCGGCCTGCTGTTCCGGATCGCCGGCCTCGCCTGCTTCACCGCGATCGGCTTCCAGGCGGCCTTCATCTACATCGCCGACTGGCTGCAGACGGTCGACGGCATCGCGCCCCAGCATGCCTTCAAGATCAACTCGATGAGCATGCTGGCGATCACGCCGGTGTCGCTGTTCTTCGGCTGGCTGGCCGACCATGTCGGCCGCCGGAACCTGCTGCTGATCGGCGCGGCGATCGGCGTGCTCGGCTCGGTGCCGTTCTTCATGCTGATGCAGAACGATTCGACGGCCAGGATCTATCTCGGCCAGGCGGGCTTCGTGCTGGCGATCGGCATCCAGTTCGGCGTGCTGCAGGCGCTGATGGTCGAGACCACGCCGGAGTCGATCCGATGCACCGCGCTGGCGATCGGCAACAACATCGCCTGGGCGATCCTGGGCGGCACGACGCCGCTGGTCGCGGCCTGGCTGGTCTACCGCACGGCGGACGAGCTCAGCCCTGCCTACCTGATCGCCGGCGCGGCGGCGATCACCTTCGTCTCGCTGCTGCTCACCCCGGAGAATTTCCGCAACGAGCTCCGAAAGCGCGTCCAGCCCTCGACGGCGTGAGGGGCTATCGGCCGCGGAAGCGGGGCTTGCGACGCTCGCGCCAGGCTTCGTGCGCCTCGGCCTTGTCCTCGCTCATCTCGAGCACCATGAAGCGGTAGGCATCGACCAGCGAGGCATCGGCGATGTTCGGGATGTCCTGCCCGCGATTCACCGACTCCTTGACCATGCGCACCGCCAGCGGCGGCAGCCCGGCGATGTGATCAGCAACCGCCAGCGCCTGCTCCATCACCGTCTCGTGCGGCACCAGCCATTGCGCCAGGCCGATGCGATGGGCCTCGTCGGCCTTCAGCGGGAAGCCCATGGCGACCCGCATCGCCAGCCCCTTGCCGACGATCCGGGCGAGCCGCGTCGCGCCGCCGTAGTTCGGCAGGATGCCCAGGGCGACCTGCGGCAGGCGCCATTCCGCCCGCTCCGACGCCACGATCAGGTCGCAGCAGAAGGTGATGATGCAACCGATGCCGATGGCGTAGCCGTTGACCGCCGCGATCACCGGCTTGGGAAAATCGTTCATGACGTTGGAGGGGAAGTTGCGCGCCCGGCCGACGCGCTTGATGAAGGCCTCCGCCGAGCGCGTGTTGTGGGTGTTCGGATCGGCCAGGTTGGCCCCCGCCGAGAACGCACCGCCGGCCTCGTCGCCGGTCAGTATGACAGCGCGGACATCGTCGTCGTCGGCGGCTTCGTCGAGGTGGCGGATCAGTCCCTCGGAATAATCCGGCCCCCAGCAGTTGCGCGCCCCCGGACGGCTGAGCGTCAGGATGCCGGTATGGCCTTGCTTTCGATAGAGCAGCGGCATGCGATCCTCCTCGCGGGAGACGCAAGCCTATCGCTTTCGGACGGCAAGAGCACTTGCCCGTTGGTCCAAGGCGCCGCCTCGCTAGAATGCGCCCATGCCGAACCTTCGCCTCACGACGCTGGTCGCCGTCGCCGCGATTGGCACGTCGCTGGCGGGTCTTGTCGCGGGCGCCCAGATCCTCCCCCGGGCTCGGGTCGATATCGGCGCGGCGCCATGGACCTCCATCGGAAAGCTGCAGGCCGTGGCGGGCAGCCTGCGGGAAACCTGCACGGCTGCCCTGATCGGGCCGCGCACCATCCTCACGGCTGCGCACTGCCTGTTCAATATCCGGCTACGGCGTTACTTCCCGCCGTCGTCGGTGAATTTCCTGCTGGGACTCGACGGGTCGCGCTTTTCATCGGCGACGATCGCCGAATCATTCGTCGTAGCAGCGGGCTACGATCCCGAAGCGCCCGACCGCACGCGCGGCAACGACTGGGCGCTGGTGTCCCTTGCCGCGGCACTGCCCCACACGCAACCGCTCGAGCTGGCGCCGGCCCTTCCCGCGACCGGAACCGCCGTGATGGTGGGCGGCTACGGTCAGGACAACCCGAACGTCCTCACCGCGGACATGGCCTGCCGCCTTGCGGGGTCTGGTCGCGATGCCGGCGGGCATGGGCTGCTGGTCCACGATTGCCACGCAGTGCGGGGTGTCAGCGGAGCGCCGCTTCTGGTCCGGCACGGCGCCGCATGGGTGATCGCCGGCATCAACGTCGCCCAGTCACGCAACGGCGCAAACGGCTTTGCCGTGCCCATCGATACGATCGCCCGATCCCTGCCGGGCGACGCCGGAGGCTGACGGGTCTCGATCAGCCCGCCGAACGGACGAGCTTTCCGGGCCGCGCGCCGGTCTCCTCGCCCTTCTCGAAGATCGGCGTGCCGGAACAGATCGTCATGTCGTAGCCGTCGACGCGCTGGACAAGGCGGCGACCGCCGGCCGGAAGGTCGAAGATCATCTTCGGCGAATGGAGGTGCAGGCCGTCGAAATCGATGACGTTCACGTCGGCCTTCAGGCCCGGCGCGAGCCGGCCGCGGTCGTGAAAGCCGAAGAACGCCGCCGTCTCGCTCGTCATCTGCTTGACGGTGTATTCCAGCGGCAGGCGCGGGCCGCGCGTGCGGTCGCGCACCCAGTGGGCCAGCATGGTGGTGTTGAGCGAGGCGTCGCAGATCACGCCGCAATGCGCGCCGCCGTCGGACAGGCCGAGCAGCGTGTGCGGATCCTCGATCATCTCGCGCACCACCTCGAGGTCGCCGTGCACGTAGTTGGTGACCGGGAAATAGACCATGCGGCTGCCGTCGCCGCCGGTCAGGTAATCGTAGCAATACTCGGCCGGGGTCACGCCCTCGCGCGCGGCCAACGCCTCGATGCTGCGCTCCGGCGGCGGCTCGTAGTCGGGCGTGTCGCCCAGCGGATACATGCGGTCCCAGCGCGTCGCGATCTGGCGCGACAGCGGCGGCAGCACCTCGAGCAGGCGCGGCGAGGCCTCCTGCGACAGGATCAGCCGACGCAGCTCGGGCGTGCGCAGGCGGGCCAGCATCTCCGCCGGCGGCAGCTTGGCGACCTCGGCATAGGCCTCGCGCAGGCCGAACGGATTGAGCGAGGTGTTGAGTCCCAGGGTCAGCCCGACCGGCCGGCCCGCGACCTGGGCGGAGAGCGGCAGGTTGTCGGCGCGGGCGGCACGTACACCATTCATCAGGCGGCGCCAGCGCTGCGGATCGTAGCTGCGATCGGTGAGCAGGAACCAGACCGGCCGGCCGCTATCCTTGGCCACCTGACGCATCCAGCCGAACTCGGTCGCCTCGTCCTCGAAGTCCGACAGCATGCCGAAGGTGCCCCGCGCGGCACGGCCCATCGCCCGGCCGATGGCCAGCAGCTCCTCGTGCTCGGCATAGCGCCCCGGCACCAGGTCGCCGTCGAGCGTCTTGTGCTGGTCGGTGCGGCTGGTGGTGAAGCCGACAGCGCCTGCCTTCAGAGCCTCCTCGGTCAGCCGTGCCATGGCCTCGATATCCTCGGCGGTCGCATTCTCCCGCGCGATCGCGCGCTCGCCCATGACGTAGACGCGCAGCGGGTGGTGCGCGAGCTGGGCGGCCACGTCGATGGTGCGCGGCAGTCGCGCCAGCGCATCGAGATAGTCGGGAAAGCTCTCCCAGTCCCACTTCAGCCCTTCTGTCAGGGTGATGCCGGGAATGTCCTCGACGCCTTCCATCAGGTCGATCAGCATCTTGTGGTGCTGGCGGCGGACGGGCGCGAAGCCCACGCCGCAATTGCCGAACACGATGGTGGTAGCGCCGTGCCACGACGACGGCGCGAGGACCGGATCCCACGTCGCCTGCCCGTCATAGTGGGTGTGGACGTCGACCCAGCCCGGCGTGACCAGCCGCCCCTCGGCCTTCACCTCGCGCTTGCCCGGCCCCGCCTTGCCGCCGACCTGAGCGATCCGGCCACCATCGATGGCGACGTCTCCCACGACGGCCGGCGCGCCGGTGCCGTCAACGATGGTGCCGCCGCGGATGACGATGTCGTGCATGGCCCGTTCCGATTCCTTCAGGGATGGTCCTGCAGACTTTCACACATCCCTGACCGTCGGAAGTGCCGATACAACATGCCTGCAACGCGCAATGCGTTGTTTCAATGCCGCTATGACAGGAACTTCAGCCCGTTGACCACCTTGTCGATGACCTTGCGCGGGCCGTGGACGCCGAGGCCGACGAAGTCGAGCGCATCGACCGGCGCGGCGGCGAAGGCGGTGCGGTTGTCGGCGTCGTTGGTCGTGGCGAACATCGCCTCGATATAGACGGCGGGCACCAGCTCGCGCGAGAGGGCGCGCTGGTGGGTACGGCGCAACTCCTCGACCGTGCCGCCATAGACGAACACCGGCTCGCGGATCAGCGCGGTATAGGCCTTGCCCGAGGCGTCCTTGTAAGGCTCCCCCATCATGTGCGCATGGGTCCCGGCCAGGCCGCCGGCGAGAAAGGCGGCGACATTGGCCATCTGCCAGCCGGCGAGGTCGCGCCGCAGGACGAGCGCGGTCTTGGTTTCGTAGATCATCGGCTCCATATCGGGCAGGATCGGTCCATCGTCTTGAACGTTTGTGCATGGCTTCGCGAGACCACATCGACTTCGACCGCAGCGACGGCAACCTGCAGCGGCTCGCCGCGCGCTTCGGCGGCCATGCCTACGACCTGCATCGACACGAGACCTACGCCGTCGGCCTGACCCTGTGGGGCGCGCAATCGTTCCATTATCGCGGCGACCTGCGGACCAGCCGTGCCGGTCAGGTCATGGTCATCCATCCCGACGAAGCCCATGACGGACACGCCGAACGCGACGGCGGCTTCGCCTACCGCATGCTCTACGTCGATCCCGCCGCGGTGGGCGCGGCGCTGAACGGCGCAACGCCGTTCGTACCGGAGGTGGTGTCCGATGATCCGGCCCTCGCTGCCCTGCTGCACGAGGCGTTCGCCGACTTCCCGCAGGCGATGGAGCCCCTCGCCGTCGACGCCGTCGTCGCCCGATTGGCCGATCGGCTCTCGGTCCGGGCCGACGCGCCGGCGAAGGCTCGGCGCGGGGCACCGGCCCATCGCGCCGTTGGCCGTGCCCGCGACTTCCTGATCGCCGAGGCGCCGCGCACGGTCGCCTCGGAGGAACTGGAGAAGGTCAGCGGACTGGACCGCTTCGCCCTCGCCCGCCACTTCCGCGCCGCCTTCGGCACCTCGCCGCACCGCTTCCAGATCGGGCGGCGGCTGGCGCGCGCGCAAACGATGATCGCCGACGGTGCGGCGCTATCTGAAGTCGCGGCAGCCACCGGCTTCGCCGACCAGAGCCACCTCACGCGCCACTTCTCGGCCCGCTTCGGCCTGACGCCTGGCCGCTGGGCGAGCCTCGCGCGCCAGACGGGCTGAAAGCCCGCCCCGTCTCCTTGCCATCAGCCCTACGAGGCGTTGCCTGCGACCTCGACGGGAACGGGCTCCTCCCCGCCGACCATCCGATAGACGACGCCGGCCAGGGCCGCGCCGATCAAAGGGGCAAGCCAGAACAGCCAAAGCTGCTCGATCGCCCAGCCGCCGGCGAACAACGCCGGCCCGGTGCTGCGTGCCGGGTTCACCGAGGTGCCCGTGACCGGGATGCTGACCAGGTGGATCAGGGTCAGGCAGAGGCCGATGGCGATCGGTGCGAAGCCGCGCGGCGCGCTGCCGTGGGTCGAGCCCATGATCACGAACAGGAAGCCGAACGTCATCACGACCTCGCAAACGAAGGCCGACGCCAGGGAATAGCCGCCCGGCGAATGTTCCCCGAAGCCGTTGCTGCCGAAGCGCGCATGGACATCGAACCCGGCCTTGCCGGTGGCGATGGCATAGAGCACGGCCGCACCGGCGATCGCGCCCAGTACCTGGGCGACGATGTAGGGCAGCAACTCCGCTGCCTTGAAGCGACCGCCGGCCCACAACCCGACCGACACGGCGGGATTGAGATGGCACCCCGAGACGTGGCCGATCGCGTACGCCATGGTGAGCACGGTAAGCCCGAAGGCCAGCGCGATGCCGGCGAAACCGATCCCGAACTCGGGGAAAGCGCCGGCCAGTACAGCCGACCCACATCCGCCGAGAACCAACCACCCTGTACCGATGAATTCAGCCATGAGCTTGCGCATCATCGCGTGGCCCTCCTGCTGCACCCATTATAGGTGTCCAAAGCACGCGAATTGTTCGCTAGAGAACAATCTGTACCCGGAGAATGATGGAAAGAGATCTCTCAGCGAGTGAAACGACCATGCAACCTGACAGGGTGGAAACGGCCATCGTCGGCGGCGGGCAAGCAGGCCTGACGCTCAGCCACATGCTCGGCAGGAAGGGGCGCCCGCATGTCGTGCTCGAACGCGCCCGCATTGCAGAACGCTGGCGCTCGGAGCGCTGGGATGGCCTGCGATTCCAGTTCCCCAACTGGTCGATCCGGCTTCCGGATTTCCCGTTTCCGCACGCCGATCCGGAGGGCTTCGCCACGAGCGGGGAGATCGTCGACTTCCTGACGGCCTATGCAGACTTCGTCGCCGCGCCCATCCGCTGCGGCGTGACCGTGACGGCCCTGCGCCGGTGCGCCGGCGATGCCGGGTTCGTCGTCGAGACATCGCAGGGGCCGATCCACGCGGACAATGTCGTCGCTGCCACGGGTCCCTATCAGGTCCCGGTGATCCCGCCCCTGCTACCGCAGGACGCCGGCCTCCTGCAGATCCATGCCAGCCGATATCGCGCCCCCGCACAGCTTCCAGACGGCGCCGTGCTCGTCGTGGGCTCGGGAGCCTCCGGTGCCCAGATCGCCGAGGAACTCCTGCGCGCGGGCCGCCGCGTCTTTCTGTCGGTCGGCCGGCACCGGCGCTTGCCGCGCCGCTATCGCGGACGCGACCTGACGGAATGGCTGGCGGCGATGGGGCTGGATCGCACGCCCGTCGAGAAGCGCGGCCCGGACCGGACCCTGCCGCTGATCACCGGGGCGTACGGCGGTCACACGATCGATTTCCGGGACTTCGCGGCGCAGGGCGCGGTCCTGTTGGGACGACTGCAAGCGATGTCGGGCGGCAGGCTTCACTTCGCCGCCGATCTGGCCGACAGTCTGCGTTCCGGGGATGCCGCCTACCAGGGCTTCCTCGATCTGGTCGACGGCTTCGTGGCGCGCGAAGGGCTGGACGTTCCGCCGGAGCCGGGCGCACGGCTCCTGCCACGCGATCCGCGCTGCGTGCTCGATCCCATCCGCGAACTGGCGCTCGACAAGTCCGGGTTCGGCTCGGTGATCTGGTCGACCGGCTACGCCTGCGATTTCGGCTGGATCGATCTTCCCGTGCTCGACGAGCACGGCGAGCCGCGCCATCGCGACGGCATCACCGACGTGCCGGGCCTGTATTTCCTCGGGTTGCAATGGCTTTCGAGGATGAACTCCTCGTTCCTGGTCGGCGTCGCCGAAGACGCCGCCCGGCTGGCGGACCACATTGCGGCGAGGTCGCTGGCGCCGGAAGGAGAGGCCCATCACGATCCGCGCGGGTGAGCGATGATCCGCACGTTTACCCTGACCAGCGTCGCGATCCTGTGCTTTGCGGCGAACTCGCTGCTCTGCCGCCTTGCGCTGGCACCGAACCTGATCGATCCGGCGACCTTCACCAGCGTCCGCGTCGCCTCGGCCGCGGCGCTGCTGACGATCTGGGTGCTGGCCCGACGCAAGGAATTCCCCCGGCGTGCCTATGCCGACGCGCGATCGATCGCGGCGTTGCTCGGCTACATGGCGTTCTTCTCGTTCGGCTATACGCGGCTCGGCGCGGGGACCGGCGCACTGATGCTCATCGGCGGGGTGCAGCTCACGATGCTCCACGTCGCATGGCGCGAGGGCGAGCGGTTCTCGCTCCTCGCCTGGCTCGGGCTCGGCCTTGCCCTGCTCGGCGTGGTCTATCTCGTCCTCCCCGGCGTCAGCGCGCCCGATCCGCTCGGTGCCGTGCTGATGGCGGTCTCCGGCGCCTCCTTCGGGCTGTTCTCCCTTCTCGCCCGGCGCGGCAGCGATCCCGTCGAGGTCAATGCCAGCAACCTGCTGTGGTGCCTGCCGCCGGTGGCGCTGGTCAACCTATGCCTGCTCGGCGAGTTCACCGGCACGCCTGCGGGCTTCGCCCTGGCGATCGCCTCCGGTGCGCTGGCGACGGGGCTCGGCTACATCGTCTGGTATATGGCGGTGCGCAGCCTCACCGCGGGACAGGCCGCGACGGTGCAGCTTTCGATGCCCGCCGTCACCGCGCTCGGCGGCGTGATCTTCCTCGCCGAGCCTCTGACATCGAGGCTGCTCGTCGCCTCCACCGCGATGATCGGCGGCATCGCCCTTGTCATGATCCAACGCGCCCGTCCTCGGCCGGACCCATGACCGTGCTCGCGCCGCCATATCGACGCGGTTGCAAGCATCGAACTCGACCTGTTGAGCTTCTTCATCGCTTTTCGCTAAGCTATTGCGCGCATGGCCCAATACTGGTGGGTAAATCACAAGCAGACTTTCCGCCACGAGATCGAGCGGCAATATCTGTGGTCGCCCAAAGCCAAGAAGAATTCCACTCGAAGCGTCTTCTACGACAACATGCGGGGCGCCTCTCCCGGCGACCTTGTTCTATCCTATGCCGACGGAGCCATCCGCTTCGTGGGAAGGATCGCCGAATTTGCATTTACCGCTCCCAAGCCCACCGAATTCGGCAAGACGGGATCGAACTGGAGCAATGAAGGCTGGCTTCTGCCGGTGTTCTGGACACCCCTGCTTCCCGCGGTTCGACCGAAGGACTTGCTTGCCGTCCTCGCACCGTTGCTTCCGCAGAAATACTCTCCCGTTCAGCCCGCGACCGGGAACGGCAATCAGGGTGTCTATCTGGCAGAGATCCCCAAGGCGGTCTTCGATGCCATCGTCGCAGTTGCTACCGTGGACTACGTGGTCCTGGCCAGCGGAGGCGCCAACAGCCTCACATTCCAGACCGTCCAGGAGCAATTGGACGACGAAGTCGAACGGACTGTCGCCGCCGATCCGGCACTCGACAGCACGTCCAGAACCGCCATCATCCAGGCCCGTCGCGGACAGGGAACATATCGCCGGAACGTCGAAGCCAACGAAAAGTCGTGTCGTCTGACCGGCATTACCAATCCCGCGCTCTTGATCGCGAGCCACATAAGGCCGTGGCGTTCCTGCGAGACTTCTTCGCAACGCCTCGACGGCATGAACGGACTCTTGCTCACGCCAGACGCCGATCTCCTGTTCGACCGTGGCTTCATCACCTTCGAGGACGATGGCGCGGTCCGCGTGTCGCCTCGCTTCGCTCGCGACGACCTGCGAAGGCTTGGGCTCGGCGAACCGACATGGAAGCTGCTGGGTTTCTCCGAGCCGCCAAGGGCGTGGGAACCCAACGGCTTCGATGTCAAGCAGCGCGAGTATCTCTCCTATCACCGTTCGAACGTCTATATCGGCGAGGCCACTCGCTGAGCGCCTCGCTGCGGCCGTATCGGCCTAAACCCGGGCGATGATCGCGACCGGGCCGCCGCCGGCCGGGCCCTGATGCTCGGCGCCTCCGGAGACGTAGAGCATCGTGTCGCCGATCACGCCGGCCAGCACACCGCCGACCAGGGCGCGGGCGTGGCGGGTGGAGTGGATGTCGCTGTCATCGAGCATGGTGTGGCGCCGGCCCCGGATCTCGCCGGTCGGCGCGGCCTCGGCCTTGGCGAGCACGGCGACGGTTTCGCCGCCGAGCGCGGCCAGGACGCGGCGGGCGGCCTCGGCATCGATGGCGTCCTTCATCACGCCGTGGCCGATCACCAGGTCGCCGGTCCAACCCGACGAGTTGCCCAGAACGACGATCTCGTTGCGCAGCAGCTCGACCCCGGCCGAGGTGCTGGCGACGCGTGAGTAGAGCGACCAGTCCTTGCCGACCGCCGGCTCGGGCGCGGCCTCGATCTCGCCCAGCGCCAGCGCGACGCCGAGCGCCGAGGCGCCGCGGGACAAGGCCATGGAATGGTAGGTGTCCTCGGTGGCGGTCCGCGCGCCCCGCCGTGCTGCCTCCTCGATGCGCTCCTTGGTCAGCAGCGGGCACTTGATCTGCACGAAATGGACGTCGGCCGGCGAGACGATTCCGGCGTCCTTCATGGCGGCGCCGACGGCGGCGGCGGTCTCCCCGATCTGCGCCGTCCGGCCGATCTCCTCCGGCGTGAACGGCCGCGTCAGGCCCACGCCGATCGCCAGGCGCGGCGCGGTCGGGGCCGCCGTTCCTTCCTCGCGGCAGAACACCAGCAGGTGCGGCGACAGCCCGCCCTCGGTGCCGCCCGACATCACGATGGCGACGCGCTTCTCGACCTCGGCCAGCGGGCAGCCGACCCGCTCGGCCAGGAGCAGCTTCAACGCCAGGGTGGCATAGCCACGCGTGAAATCGTTGACGCAGCCATTGCCCTCGGTCTTGCCGACGATGGCCACGATGGTGGCGGGATCGACTTCGCCCCGGTCGATCGCTGCAGCGAGGGCGGCGGTGTCGTGCGGGCCGGCGGTGGGCAGCCGCAGCACCTTGGCGCGGCGCGCCATCTCAGGCCGCCTTGCCCGCGTCGCTGCCCAGCCGCTCGCGCCGGCGGCGCACGATGACGGTCGAGACCAGCGCCAGCGCGATCACGAGGAAGGAGAGGCCGGTGGTCACCGTTCCCAGCGCATAGAGCACCGGCGTGGTGACGTTGGTGGTCATGCCGTAGATCTCGAGCGGCAAGGTGTTGAAGGTGCCGGCGGTGTAGAGGCTGCGCGCGAACTCGTCGTAGCTCAGCGTGAAGCCGAACAGCCCGACGCCGATCAGGCTGGGCAGCAGGATCGGCACGATGACGTGGCGCACGGTCTGCCACGAGGTCGCGCCGAGGTCGCGCGCGGCTTCCTCGAAGCGCCGGTCGAAGCGGTTGAACACGGCGAACATGATCAGCAGGCCGAACGGCAGGGTCCAGGTGAGATGCGCGCCGAACGCCGAGCTGTACCAGGCGGGATCCAGGCCCAGGACGCGGAACAGCAGGCCGATGCCGAGGCTGATCAGGATCGAGGGCACGATCAGGCTGGCGATGGCGAGGTAGAAGATCACGGTCGAGCCGCGGAAGCGGCTGCGGAAGGCGAGACCGGCGGCGAACGACGCCAGCACGGTGACGACCATGGTCGCCAGCCCGAGCACGATCGAGCGCTGGAAGGAGCCGGCGAAGTCGCCGACCATCTGCTTCTCGAAGAGGTTGCCGAACCAGTAGAGCGACACGCCGCGCATCGGGAAGGTCAGGTTGCCCGACGGTCCCTGGAACGACAGGATCGTGATGGTGATCGTGGGCCCGTAGAGGAACAGCACGAACAGGACGAAGAAGGCGGTGAGCAGCCAGAAGGCGGGACCGCGGCGTTGCTGCAGCACCTCACAGCTCCTTTCGGATGTCGACCAGGCGCATCATGACGGCAACCGTCAGCAGCACCAGGATCAGCAGCACCACGGCGTTGGCCGCGGCGGCGGGATACTGCAGCAGCGACATGGCGTTCATCATCATCAGCCCCACCGAGGCGGTCTGCCCGCCGCTCATCAGCCGCACGGTGACGAAGTCGCCCATCACGATGGTGACGACGAAGATCGAGCCGATCGCGATGCCCGGCTTGCACAGCGGCAGGATGACGTTCCACAGCGTCTGCCAGCCCGATGCGCCGCCGTCGCGCGCCGCCTCGAGCAGGCTGCGGTCGATGCGCACCATGGAGTTGAAGATCGGCACGACCATGAACAGCGTGTAGAGGTGCACGTAGGCCAGCACGACCGCGAAGTTGGAGAACAGCAGGAACTCGAGCGGCTCGTGGATGAGTCCGAGCTGCAGCAGCGCGGAGTTCATCAGCCCGTTGCGGCCGAGGAACGGGATCCACGAGATCATGCGGATGATGTTCGAGGTCCAGAACGGGATCGTGCAGACCAGGAACAGCACCGTCTGCCAGGTCGGCGAGCGGACGTAGAAGGCGAGATAATAGGCGATGACGAAGCCGATCAGCAGGGTCAGCACCCAGGTGATGACGGCGAACTGCAGCGTCTGCAGGTAGGTCTGCCACGTCACCGGCGAGAGCAGCAGCTCCTCGTAATTCTGCAGCAGGAAGGCCGGGATGATCTGGGTCGTGCTGTAGTCGAAGAAGCTCACCACCACGATCGTGACGATCGGCACGACGAGGAACAGCAGGAACACCAGCGACAGCGGCGCGACCTGCAGATAGGTGACCCAGGAATTGACTCGATTCATCTCGTTTCATGTTCCTCTCCCCCGCAGGGGGAGAGGCTAGGAGAGGGGGTTACAGAGGATGTGCGCCACCCCCTCTCCTAGCCTCTCCCCCTGCGGGGGAGAGGAACATGAGGAGGAGGAAGGCTCGTGCGTCGTCTTTACGCCGCGATGAACTGGTTCCACTTCTGGACCATGTAGCGGTCCTCATCCATCACCGCGTTCCAGCAGGCGACGGCGCCCATGCGGTCGTAGAACGAGCCGCCGTCACGCACCGCGCCGGCCTTCTCGACGACCTGGCCTTGCGGGTTCTTGATGTCGCCCTTGGCGGGCTTGCCTTCCATCCAGAAGCCCCACTCGTCCTCGGTCATGTTGGCCTTGGCCGTATCGAGCACCGCTGAGTAGTACCCTTGGCGATTGAGGAAGGCGCCGACCCAGCCGGACAGGTACCAGTTGATGTAGTCGTAGGCCGCGTCGAGTTGCGCGCCCTGCAGGTGCTTGGCGAGCGCCAGGCCGCCGCCCCAGGCGCGATAGCCTTCCTTGAGGGGCTGGTAGGTACAGGGCACGCCCTTGCCGCGCACCGCCGACACCGCCGGCGACCACATCGACTGGATCACGACCTCACCCGAGGTCATGAGATTGACCGATTCGTCGAAGGTCTTCCAGAAGGCGCGGAATTGCCCCTCCTTCTTGGTCTTGATCAGGAATTCGATCGTCTTGTCGATCTCCGCCTTGGTCATGTTGCCCTTGTCGCCGTACTTCACGATGCCGGCCGCCTCGCAGATCATCGCGGCGTCCATGATTCCGATCGACGGGATGTTCAGGATCGAGGTCTTCCCCTTGAACTTCGGATCGAGGATGTCCTTCCAGGAATCGATCTTGCGGCCGACCAGGTCGGGCCGGATGCCGAGCGTGTCGGCGTTGTAGATCGTGGGCACCGCCGTGAACCACTGGGTCTGGCCCTTGGCGAACTTGGTCGAGCCGGCACCTTCTACGAAGCTCACCGTGCTGGGTGCCGTTCCCTGGGCGATGACGCTGTCGGGCTTCAGCTTGCCGGTGGTGAAGATCGGCACGATCTTGTCGAACAGCTTGATCTTCTTGACGTCCATCGCCTGCAGCGTGTTCGCTGGGAAGACCTTCTTGATCATCCAGTATTCGATGTCACCGATGTCGAAGGAGTTCGGCTGCGTCACGACGCGCTGCACCACCGCATCGGAATCGAGCGCCGTCATCTGCAGCGTGATGCCGAGATCGGCCTTGCACTTCTCGGCGATCTCGTTGATCGCCGACACGCCGGTACCGCACTGGCGCAGGACGATGTTCTTGTTATTCTGCGCCCAGATCACCGGGAAGCCAGTGATCGCGCCGCTGCCGACTGCGGCTCCCGCCATGCCGGCCGCACCCTTGAGCATTCTGCGACGGCCGATGCCGCCATTCGATTTCCGAGCCATCTCGTCTTCCTCCTTCAAGCCTCGACGGCGCGGGGCCGCCTCCCTTACTCAACGCCCCTTCAGCGTCCCAGCACGTGAACGTCCTCGGGCTTCCACGACAGAATGACGGGCTCGCCGGGCCGCACCGGCGACGCGTCGAAGCGAGCCTCCGGCAGCGTGGCCGACAATGTTTCGAGGCCGACGACATCGACGCCGACCTGCACGGTCGAGCCGAGATACTCGACGGAGCGCGTCACACCCTGCAGGGAGGTGACGCCGGCTCCACCGGACGTTCCGGCCTGCACCGACATGCGGTCGGCGCGGATGGCGACGAACGGCCCCTCGCCCGCGCCCGGCATAACAGGGGCGCGCGCGACCGCTGCGGGCAGCACGTTGTGGCCGCCGATGAACCTGGCGACGAAGGCGGAGGCCGGCCGGTTGAAGACCTCGCGCGGCGGCGCCGCCTGCTCGATCCTGCCGCCGTTCATGACGACGACGAGGTCGGCCAGCGCCATCGCCTCGTCCTGGCTGTGCGTCACATGGATGAAACTGATGCCCAGCCGCGTCTGCAGGCTCTTCAGTTCCTCGCGCATCCGGATACGCAGGAACGGATCGAGTGCCGACAGCGGCTCGTCGAGCAACAGGACCTGCGGATCGGTGATCAAGGCGCGGGCAAGCGCCACCCTCTGTTGCTGGCCGCCGGAGAGCTGCGCTGGCAGACGGCCGGCATAGGCATCCATGTGCACGCGCTTCAGCATCTCGACGGCGCGCGCCCGGCGCGTCTCCTTGTCGATAGCTCGCATCTTGAGGCTGAACGCTACATTGTCGGTGCAATCGAGATGGGGAAAGAGCGCGTAGCTCTGGAACATCATCGCCGTGCCGCGCGCGGCTGGCGGCAGGCCGGTGATGTTCTCCGCCCCCAGGATGATGTCGCCCTCGGAAACCTCCTCGTGGCCCGCGATCATGCGCAGGGTCGTGGTCTTGCCGCAGCCGCTGGGACCGAGCAGGCAGCAGTAGGACCCGGCCGGGATCTTCAGGTGGATGGCATCGACGGCGACGGTATTTCCGTAGCGCTTCGTGAGATGAACCAGTTCGATGTCGGGCTTCGTCGCCATGGGGCTCCCGGAAGCAAGTGCCATGCCATTACTGTAAAATAGGAAGGGGCCCCTCCGTCAGCCGGAATTTGCCCGTCCGAGAGACCTTCTTCCCCCGAGCGCCGGCCGAAATGAGCAGGTCCCTCCACCCCGCTTCGCTCCGGTCGGGACGACGGGGCCACTGGTCCACCCCGTCGTCCCGAGCGAAGCCGAGGGACCTCGTCAGTGATGCCGGCCAGGATGATGAAGTCTCTCCGTTCCGCTTCGCTATGGTCGGGGCCACAATCCTTGCATATGGACGCCCGCCTTGGCCTGTGTCTTGCTGCTCCCTCGCCCAAGCGAGAACGGGAGGCAGGCGATGCGGTTGATTGGCGTGGATGTCGGCGGGACTTTCACCGATCTGGTCTATGCCGACACCGAGGCCGGTCAGACCGGGGTCCACAAGATCTCGACGACGCCGGACGACCCGTCGCGCGGCGTGGTCGCGGGTCTCACCGCGCTCTGCGACAAGTACGGCATCCCGCGCGAGACGATCGACACGGTGTTCCACGGCACGACCATCGCCACCAACGCCATCCTCGAGCATGACGGCGCGGTGACCGGCATGATCACCACCGGCGGCTACCGCGACATCCTGCATATCGGCCGCCACCAGCGGCCGCAGCATTACTCGATCATGCAGGACATCCCCTGGCAGGACCGGCCGCTGGTCAAGCGCCGCCATCGCAAGACGGTGACCGAGCGGCTGGTGCCGCCGCGCGGCGAGGAGCTGGAGCCGCTCGACGAGGCGGGCGTGCGCGCGGCGGTGCGCGAGCTGAAGGAGGCCGGCGTCGAGGCGATCGCCATCTGCTTCCTGTTCTCCTATCTCGACCCCGCGCACGAGGCGCGCGCGATGGAGATCGTGCGCGAGGAGTATCCGGCGTGTTTCGCCACGACCTCCTCCTCGGTCTCGCCGCAGTTCCGCGAGTTCGAGCGCTTCACCACGACGGCGATGAACGCCTTCGTCGGGCCCAAGGTGCGCAACTACGTCACCAAGCTCGAGAACGACATCGAGCGGAGCGGCTTCAAGGCCGACCTCCGCATCATGGCGTCCAACGGCGGCGTGGCGACACCGGCGATGGTCGCCGAGCGGCCGGTGCTCACGCTGCTCTCCGGCCCGGCCGCCGGCGTGATCGGCGGCGACTGGGCGGGCGGCCTGTCGGGCAAGCGCAACCTGATCACCTTCGATGTCGGCGGCACCTCGGCCGATATCGGCATCGTCACCGACGGCGGATTCGGCGAGGCGACGGCGCGCGACACCTGGATCGCAGGCTTCCCCGTCCTGGTGCCGATGATCGACGTGCACACGATCGGCGCCGGCGGCGGCTCGATCGCCTTCGTCGACCAGGCCGGCGCCTTCAAGGTCGGGCCGCGCTCGGCCGGCGCCGTGCCGGGCCCGGCCGCCTACGGCCGCGGCGGCAACCGCGCGACGGTAACCGACGCCAACGTCGTGCTGGGCCGGCTCGACGGCAAGAACTTCCTGGGCGGCGGCATGTCGCTCGACGAGGTGGCCGCGCGGCGCGTGATCGGCGAGCTGGCGCGCGAGCTCGGCCTGTCCGACCGCGAGGCCGCTGAGGGCGTTGTCACGGTGATCAACGCCAACATGGCCAACGCCATCCGCTCGCGCACCGTCCAGAAGGGCATCGATCCGCGCGACTACGCGCTGGTCGCCTTCGGCGGCGCGGGGCCGCTGCATGGCGCGGAGGTCGCCGACATGCTGGGCGTGCCCGAGGTCATCGTCCCGCCGCATCCCGGCATCACCTCGGCGGTCGGGCTGCTGATCAGCGACCTGCGCTACGACGCGATCCGCACCTCGTTCCAGATCTCGGGCGCGGCCGACATCGCGCGCATCAACGCCGACTTCGCCGCCATGGCGAAAGAGCTGGCCGAGCGCTTCACCGCCGACGGCATCGACCTTTCCAACGTGACCTTCGAGCGCCGCGGCGACCTGCGCTATGTCGGCCAGGGCTACGAGCTGCGCGTCCCCTTCCCCGACGGCCCGATCGACGAGGCCGCGCTCGCCCGTGCGTTCGAGGCCTTCCACGAGGTGCACAAGCGCGAGTACGGCCATCACTTCGCCGAATCGGCGATCGAGATCGTGAACCTCCGCCTGGTGGGCGCGGCGAGCGCGGCCGAGATCGCCAAGCCATCCGTTTCGGGAGGCGCGTCGCTCGACGCGGCGCGCGTGCGCAGCGGCTCCTGCACCTTCCGCGTCGACGGCCAGCTCGGCGACTACCCGACCGACTTCTATCGCCGCGACCTGCTGCCAGCCGGACAGACGATCGCCGGCCCCGCCATCGTGCTGCAGATGGACACCACTACCGTGATCCCGCCGCAACACACCTTCGAAGCCGACACCGCCGGGAACCTGATCATCCGGAAGATCTGATGTCTTCGCTGGGACCGCGCCACTCCGTGGCGCGGTCCCAGCAAAAGAGGAGAAGCAAGATGAGCACCGCCGTCCGCCGCCAGCCCGCGCCGAAGCCCGACCGGATCGACCCGATCACCACCTCGGTCATCCAGGGCGCGTTGGAGAACATCGCGATCGAGATGGGCTACAAGCTGATGCGCATGAGCTACTCCTCGATCATCCGCGAGTCGGAGGATTTCGGGGCGGCCCTCGTCGATGCGGAAGGCCGCGGCCTCGCCGAGTCGGCCCAGTCGACGCCGCTGCAGTCGGGCCCGATCCCGGGCTATGTGCGCGGCATCCAGCGCATCCTGAAAGAACGCGGCGACGTCATCCGCCCGGGCGACGTCATCATGCACAACGATGCCTATTCGGGCGCCAGCCATGGACCCGACGTGGCTTTCATCGTGCCGGTGTTCGTGCAGGGCCGCCTGATCGCATTCGCCGCGACCACCGCGCACCACCTCGACATCGGCGCACTCTCGCCCGGCTCCTGCGGGATCGTCGAGGCGATCGACGCCTATGCCGAGGGCCTGCAGTTCAAGGCGATCAAGGTCTATGACCGCGGTGTCCGGAACGACGCGGTGTGGCAGATCGTGCGCGACAATATCCGCGCCTCCGACCTGGTGGTCGGCGACATGGATGCCCAGGTGGCTGCGGCCCGCATCGGCGCAGAGCGCATGGTCGAGCTGGTCGAGCGCTATGGTCTGGAGACCTTCGAGCAGGCCTGCGGCGCGCTGATGGACCACGCCGAACGCCTGATGCGGCAGGCGATCGCGAAGCTGCCCGACGGCGTCTATCGCGCCGAGACGGCGATCGACGGCTATCTCGACAGCGACGATCCCAACAAGAAGGAACTGCCGATCGTCGTCACCATCACCAAGAAGGACGATTCCCTGGTGGTCGACCTGACCGGCACGGCGCCGCAGGTGCCCGACCGGCCGATCAACATGCCGCTGGAAGGCACAGCCGACATCGCGATCTGGCTCACCATCCGCTCGGTGCTGCTCGATACCGAGGTGCACGGACACATCCCGGTGAATGCGGGCCTGATCCGGCCGATCACCATCGTCGCCCCCAAGGGGTGCCTGGCCAACCCGACCTTCCCCGCCCCGACCATCGCGCGCTTCTGTCCCGGAAACCAGCTCGCCGACACGGTGATGAAGGCGCTGTCGCAGGCCATGCCGGGCAATGTGTCGGCCGGCATCGGCAACCTCAAGGTCATCGCCTTCTCCGGCCTCAAGGACGAGACCCACTGGGTGCACATGGAGATCTTCGAGGGCTCGTACGGCGGCCGGCTGGGCAAGGACGGCATGGACGCCGTCGACACGCTCTACGCCAACACGCGCAACAACCCGATCGAGGACATCGAGACCCACCTGCCGCTGCGCGTGCTGCGCTACGAGCTGCGCGAGGACGTGGCCGGCGCCGGCAAGTGGCGCGGCGGCTTGGGCTCGGTGCGCGAGTTCACTTTCTTGAGCGACGGCGGCGCGTCGGTCGAGGGCGAGGGCCATCGCTACCGGCCGTGGGGCTTCCTCGGCGGCGGCGAGGGCATGCCGGCCAAGCTCGACCTGATCCAGAACGGCGCCAGCCGCGCGCTGCCCTCCAAGGTGCCGTACATGCAGATCGGCAAGGACGGCCATTTCGTCTGCTACGGCCCCGCCGGCGGCGGCTACGGCAACCCGTTCGAGCGCGACCCGGCTAAGGTCGCCGACGACGTGCTCGACGGCGTGATCACCCCGGAGACAGCGCTGCGCGACTACAAGGTCGTAGTGTCGGCCAAGGGCGTGATCGACGAGGCGGCAACGGCCAAGCGGCGCGCGGCGCGTCAGTAGATCGTCTTCCGCTGGGAGCGCGCCACTCCGTGGCGCTCATCTCATGATCATGAGCGCCATGGAGTGGCGCGATCCCAGCGAAGATCAGCGCTTGCGGCGGGCGAGGGCGTCGCGTTGCTTGACCAGGCTGCGGAGCTGCTCTTCCTGGTCGGCGATGCGGCCGGAGGCCAGCTCTTCGTTCGAAGCGCCGGACGACGCCGCGGCCATTTCCGTGAGATCGCGGAGATTGTTGCGCAGGATGGCGATGCGCCGATCGAGTTCCGCGACCTCCGGCGACACGGCGGGGATGACGGCGGCCGGACGCTTCCGGCGGGGCGCAGCGGCCTTCTTTGCCACCTTCTTCTTCACCGCCTTCTTCTTGACCGCCTTCTTCTTGGCGACCTTCTTTTTTCCGGCGGCCGGACGCTTGGCGGCCTTGACCGCCTTCTTGACGGCTTTCTTCTTCGTAGTGGGCTTTCGAGAGCTCGATTTCCGTGCAGCCATGCTTCCCTCGAGGAAAATCTGCCGCGATCCTACGGTAACGCTCGCCGCCATCGCAATGACGTAACGCGGAATCCGCTTCCCGGCCCCTCGACGGCGGCAGGCGCGCATAATAGCGTCCGCCGGCTACCAGGAGGAGAACGACCGATGGCGACCAACAGCAAGCATCCGGAAACGCTCGTGCTTCATGCGGGCTATCGCAGCGATCCGACCACGACCGCGGTCGCCGTGCCGATCTATCAGACCACGAGCTTCCAGTTCCGCGACACCCAGCACGCGGCGAACCTGTTCGGCCTGGCCGAGCTGGGCAACATCTACACGCGCATCATGAACCCGACCAACGACGTGCTAGAGCAGCGCATCGCGGCCCTCGAAGGCGGCGTGGCGGCACTTTCGCTGGGTTCGGGCCAGGCGGCCTCGCTGTTCGCGGTCCAGAACATCTGCCATGCCGGCGACAACTTCGTGGCCTCGACCGACCTCTACGGCGGCACCTGGAACCTGTTCGCCAACACCATGAAGTCGATGGGCATCGAGTGCCGTTTCGTGGATCCCGCCGATCCCGAGAACTTCCGCCGCGCCACCGATGCCAAGACGCGCTGCTACTACGCCGAGACCCTGCCGAACCCCAAGCTGACGGTGTTCCCGATCGGCGAGGTGGCCAGGATCGGCCGTGAGCTGGGCGTGCCGCTGATCATGGACAACACCGCGGCGCCGATCCTCTGCCGGCCGCTCGACCATGGTGCTGCGATCGTGATGCACTCGACCACCAAGTATATCGGCGGCCACGGCACCTCGATCGGCGGCATCATCGTCGACGGCGGAAACTTCGACTGGGAGAAGCATGCCGACCGCTTCCCGATGCTGAACACGCCCGACCCGAGCTATCACGGCGCGGTGTGGACGCAGGCGGTCAAGCCGATGGGTCCGGTCGCCTACATCATCAAGGCGCGCGTGACCCTGCTGCGCGACGTCGGCGCGCCGATGAGCCCGTTCAACGCCTTCATGTTCATCCAGGGGCTGGAGACCTTGCCGCTGCGCATGCGGGTGCATTGCGAGAACGCCGCCGCGGTCGCCAAGCACCTGTCGGGCCACGCGAAGATCGCCAAGGTGATCCATCCGACGGTGATGACCGGCGAGGCGAAGAAGCGGGCGGAGACCTATCTCTCGCGCGGGATGGGCGCCCTGCTCGGCTTCGAGCTGAAGGGCGGCGCCGACGCCGGGCGCAAGTTCATCGACTCGCTGAAGATGTTCTATCACGTCGCCAATATCGGCGACGCGCGCAGCCTGGCGATCCACCCCGCCTCGACCACGCATTCGCAGCTCAGCGCCGAAGAGCAGGCGAAGACCGGCGTGACGCCGGGCTATGTCCGCCTGTCGATCGGGCTGGAGCATATCGACGACATCCTGGCCGACCTCGACCAGGCGCTCGCCGCGGCCTGACTCGGCGTCCTCCCCGCGCGACGCGCGGGGAGGAACGTCTTACCGGAGCGATCCATGTCACAGTGCAGGACCAGGATCGCGCTCCTGGGTGCGGGCGCGATGGGGCGGGCCCATGCCGCGGCCTATGCCACGATGGCCGATGTCGAACCGATCGAGGTCCCGGCGCGTGACGAGGCGCGCGTGCGGGCGGTGCTCACGAGCCGCGACATCGACGCCGTCGACATCTGCCTGCCCAGCGCGGTCCATGCCCGCTTCGCGATCGCCGCCCTCGCGCGGGGCAAGCACGTCTTCTGCGAGACGCCGATGGCACTCTCGCTCGACGAGGCGCGGGCCATGCGCGACGCGGCGCGCGCGGCCGGCCGTCTGCTGCAGGTCGGCCTGCTGATGCGCTCGGTCGCGGCCTACCGGCACGTCAAGGAGCTCACGGAAGCAGGTACCCATGGCCGCCTGCTCGGCCTCTCGACGTGGCGGCTCGGCTCCTACCTCCGTCCCGAGGCGCCCGACCGCAAGCCGCACTATGGCGATCCCACGACCGAGCTGATGACCTTCGACCTCGATGTCGCGAACTGGCTGATGGGCAAGCCGGCGCGGGTCGCGGCCGCGGGCACGGGCGAAATCACCGCCCTGCTCGGCTACGCCGACGGCCGCCACGCCACCATCGCCGCCAGCGGCATGATGCCGGTGGGCATGCCGTTCACGGCAGGTTTCCGGGCGCTGTTCGAGACCGCCTGCTTCGAGCTGCAGCAGATCTTCGAAGCCGGCCCGCCACGTACGACCTTCACGATCGCCGACGGCGCCACGCCGCCGCGGCCGGTGCCGCTGGAAGACGGCAACCCCTACGAGATCGAGCTGCGCCGTTTCGTCGACTGCATCGCCGGCCGCGCCGATCCGGGCCTGCTCGACGCCGATCGCGCCATCGAGGCGCTCACCCTGTCGCTCGATATCCAGCACGCGCTCGGCGCTTGAGCGGCCGGGTCAGGGGCGTTCGTCGGAGCGCGCGCCGCTAGGGACGCGGTGCCTTGCGCGGGACGGTGATGACGAACTCGGTGCCAGGCGCGCGTGCCTGCACTGCCAGCATGCCGCCGAGCTGGCTGACGAACGCCGTGACGATTCGCATGCCCAGGCCCTTCGGCCGAGCGATGTCGAAGTCGGCCGGCAGCCCTTCACCCGCGTCGCGCACGGAGATCACCAGCGCGTCGTCGTCACCCGCCGAAAGCCGCACCACGATCTCCGCGTCGGACCCGGTGGAATCGGACGCGTGCTTGGCAGCATTGGCCACCAGCTCGTTGACGATCAGCGCCGTCGAGACCGCGCGATCGCTGGCAACCTCGATGCCCGGCTGAACCTCGCAACGGATGGCGCAGTGCGGCACGCTGGCGTCGAGATCGCGGCAGACGGCCTCGATGTATCGGCCGATGTCCATGCGCTGGACGTCGGCGCCGTGCGAAAGCTGCTCGTGCACCTTGCCGATCGCCATGACCCTCTGCGCCGCCTCGCCGAGATGCCGATTCAACGTCTCGTCGCCGACCTCGCTGGCCTGCAGCCGGAGCATGCTCGAGACGATCATCAGGCTGTTCTTCACCCGGTGATTCATCTCGCCGAGCAGCACCTGCTGCCGGTCGAGCGCGGCGCGCAGGCTGCGCTCGTGACGATCGCGCTCGATCGCCATGCCGAGAAGATTTGCCGCCCCCTGCAGGAATGCGATGTCCTGCTCGAGGAACTCATCGTCGGAGCGGCTGTCGACCTCGAGCACGCCGAACGGCCGGCCGTCACCCTGCAGGATGACGTTCATCGCGCGATGGACGCCGTGCTGCCGCAGGATTTCCGGCGTCCGGAAACGCTCCTCGTTCTCCAGATGGTTGGAGATCACCGGCTTGCCGGTCCGCAGCGCATACCCCGCCGGCGAGGCCAGATCGGCACCGACCGTCGCGACACCGACCACCCCCGGCGACCAACCGATACCGGCGCGCACCAGGAAGCGGTTCTCCGACGGGATGTACTCCAGGACCTTGGAGAAATCCGCGCGAAGCCCCTGCGCGGCCATGCGCGCGGTGCTGTCGAGCAGCTCATCGAACGAGGCGCCGTGCAGCGCCGTTACACCCAGCGCCGCCAGGATTTCCTGCTGACGGACGCGTTGGCGCAAGGCGGCGACCGTCGGCTCCTCGACTTCCTGGGAGGGGCCGGGTTCGACGACTGGTGTCGGACCGTCGCTTGAAGGGGCCATGGGGTAGGCGATAGCGGCTTCGATTCGACCCGACAAGGCTGAAATTCGCCGCGTGCCGCTCCCCTTGCCGACGGCCTGCCGGTCGGGCTCTAACGCCCGCATGGACTACGAGCTTCAAGGCAGGACATGCCTCGTGACGGGCGCAGGCTCCGGCATTGGCGCGGGCATCGTGCGCCTACTTTCGGCGCAGGGCGCCAGGGTCGTGGCGGCAGCGCGGCGCGCCGACAGGATCGAACGCCTCGCGGGCGTGAGCGCGGTCGCCGCCGACGTGACGCGAGCCGACGACCTCGAGCGCCTGGCCGCGCTCGGTCCGGTCGAGATCCTGGTGAATTGCGCCGGCGGCTCGCGGCCGACCACCCCCGACTCCGGCGACGAGGTCTGGGACGAGGCCTTCGCGCTCAACTTCACCGCCGTCCGCAGGCTCACCACGGCGCTGCTGCCGGCGATGCGGGCGCGGCGATGGGGCCGCATCGTCAACATCAGCGGCTCGATGGAGCCGCGCGGCCTGAACGCGGCGATCGCCGCCAAGGCCGCGCTGCACCTGTGGGCCAAGGGCCTGTCGTGCGACATCGCCGCCGACGGCGTGACGCTCAACACCATCCAGCCCGGACGCATCGACAGCGAGCAGATCAGGGAGAAGCTCCATCCGACCGAGGAATCGCGCCGCAGCTTCATCGAGCGCAACATCCCGATCGGCCATTTCGGCGATCCCTCGGACGTCGCCCACCTCGTCGCCTTCCTCGCCTCCCCCGCCGCCCGTTACATCACCGGCGCCGTCATCCCCGTCGACGGCGGCATGCGCCGCTTCGCGCACTGAGCTCGCTTTGCTTTCTTCTCCTCTCCCGCTACGGGGGCAGGGAATTCGCATATGAGCAAAGCATCGTCGTCCCGACCGGAGCCGAGCGCAGCGAGGCGTAGCGGAGGCACCTACTCTCGCAATGTCTGCCGGGACGAACAGGTCCCGCGACTACGCTTCGCTCCGCTCGGGACGACAGCAAATGGCTCATATGCGAATGCCCTGCCCTAGCGGGGGAGAGGAGTATGACGGATGAGAAGCGACAAATTCCTCCGCGGGCGAGAGGACGACGTGCAGCAGGAACAAAGCGGGCAGCAGCGGCAGATGCGGCTCGGCGTCTTCGTGCAGGTGCCGGGCCATCATGTCGGCGGCTGGCGGCATCCCGACGCCGTCACGACCGATTGGCCCAACCTGCCGCTGATGCAGCGCATCGCGGCGACAGCCGAGCGCGGCAGGTTCGACATGTTCTTCCTCGGCGACGGCTTCGCGACGGGCTACGACGAGCACCCCTCGACGATCGGCAAGTTCGAGCCGCTGACCCTGCTCGCCGCGCTGGCGATGACGACCACGAGGCTCGGCCTCGCCGCTACCGGCTCGACGACCTATGCCGAGCCCTATCACGTGGCGCGCGGCTTCGCCTCTCTCGACCACATCTCCGGGGGCCGCGCGGCGTGGAACGTCGTGACCACCGCCTATGCCAAGTCGAGCGCGGTGTTCGGCCGTCCTCATCCGCCGCATGCCGAGCGCTACGCGATGGCGGAGGAGTTCGTCACGGCCTGCCGCCTGCTGTGGGATTCCTGGGACGACGATGCCTTCGTCGGCGACAAGCTGGCCGGCCGGTTCGTGCGGCCGGGCAGCCTGCAGGTGCCGCACTTCCAGGGCCGCTACTTCACCGTCGACGGCGCGCTGAACGTTCCGCGTGCGCCGCAGGGCCATCCGGTGCTGATCCAGGCCGGCTCCTCCGGTCCTGGCCAGGCGCTGGCCGCGCGAATCGCCGACGTCGTGTTCACCGCCCAGAACGACCCGGCCGAAGCCTTGGCCTTCTACAGGGCGATCAAGGCGCAGGCCGTAAGTTTCGGCCGCCGTGCGGAGGAGGTGCTGGTGATGCCGGGGGTTATGCCGGTCGTCGGCCGGACGCAAGCCGAGGCGCAGGCATTGTTTGCCGAGCTCAACCGCAACATCGACACCGGACAGGCCTTCACCGTGCTGTCGGAGCGGCTCGGCATGGACATGTCCGCCTTTCCCATGGATGGCCCGGTGCCGACGCCGCCTCCGACCGAACATCTCAAGAGCCGGGCTGCGTTGCTGATGGAGATGGCCAGGCGCGACGATCTCACCCTGCGCGAGCTCTATTATCGCGTCGCCGCCGCGCGCGGCCACCTGCTGCTGGTCGGCACGCCGCCGCAGGTCGCCGACGTGCTCGAACGCTGGTTCCGGACCGGCGCGGCGGACGGCTTCAATGTCATGCCGCCCTTCTTCCCGGGCCCGTTCGACGCCTTCGTGGACAGCGTGGTGCCGATCCTGCAGGAGCGCGGCCTCTTCCGCGCGGACTATGCAGGAAGCACCCTGCGCGACCATCTCGGGCTCGAGCGTCCGGTGCGCAACTGACTCTCTCCCCTTGCGCCGGCCGCCCCGACTCCTGATATAACGCCCTCGAGGGGCCGGTGTGGGCGGAGCAGTCGCCAACCCGGTCAGATCCGGAAGGAAGCAGCCGTAACGAATTCGCTTCGGGTCATGCCGGTCTCTCACCTGCCGCCAGGCGCGCGCCGCCGCCACGGGCGCAGGCGGCCCGCGCGCGACGACCGCCGGGCCTGAGGGGCCACGGCGCATACCGACGGGTCGGGATTGGCATGCCGGAAGCCCAGGAATCGCTTCCCTACCGGGTCCTCGCCCGCAAATATCGCCCCGTCGACTTCACCACTCTCGTCGGCCAGGAAGCCATGGTGCGCACCTTGCGCAACGCCATCGCGACCGGCCGCATCGCCCACGCCTTCATGCTCACCGGCGTGCGCGGGGTCGGCAAGACCACCACCGCCCGCATCATCTCGCGCGCGCTCAACTGCGTCGGGCCGGACGGCACGGGTGGGCCGACCGTCGATCCCTGCGGCGTCTGCGAGCATTGCGTGGCGATCCAGGAGGATCGCGACGTCGACGTGATCGAGATGGATGCCGCCTCGCGCACCGGCGTGGCCGACGCGCGCGAGCTGATCGAGGGCGTGCGCTACCGGCCGGTCTCGGCACGCTACAAGGTGTACATCATCGACGAAGTGCACATGCTGTCGAACCAGGCCTTCAACGCGCTGCTGAAGACGCTGGAAGAACCGCCGCCGCACGTGAAGTTCGTCTTCGCCACGACCGAGATCCGCAAGGTACCGGTGACGGTGCTGAGCCGCTGCCAGCGCTTCGACCTCAAGCGTGTGCCGCAGGACGCGCTGGTCGCGCATTTCGGCAAGATCGCCGAGCTCGAGAAGGTCGAGATCTCGCCCGAGGCGCTGGCGCTGGTGGCGCGTGCCGCCGACGGCTCGGTGCGCGACGGGCTGTCGATGCTCGACCAGGCGATCGCTCACGGCGGCGGCGTGGTCGATGCCGCGCAGGTTCGCGACATGCTGGGCCTGGCCGACCGCAGCCGCGTGCTGGACCTGTTCGAGAAGACCATGCGCGGCGACGCAGCCGCCGTCGTCGCGGCCCTGGGCGAGATGCACGATGCCGGCGCCGACCCGGTGGTGATCCTGCAGGACCTGCTCGAGCTGACCCACTGGGTGACGCGCCTCAAGGTCACGCCCGAGGCGGGCGCGAGCAATGCCGACACCGAGCGGGCGCAGGGCCTCGCGATGGCGGGCAAGCTGTCGATGGCCTCGCTGACGCGGGCCTGGGCGATGCTGATGAAGGGTCTGCAGGAGACGCTCGCCGCACCCTCGCCGGTGCGTGCCGCCGAGATGGCGCTGATCCGCCTCTGCTACGCCGCCGACCTGCCCTCGCCCGCCGATGCGCTGAAGGCTCTTCAGGGCGGCGGCACGGTGCCCGCCACGTCGTCTCCGCCCCCCGCGCCGCGCGGCGGCGGTGGAGGCGCCCCGGCAGCACGGCTTGCCTCGCAGCCGGCGTCGGCGATAGCGGCCCAACCCGCTCCGGCCGAGCCGCTGCCCAATCCCCGGAGCTTCACCGAGGTCGTGGCACTGTTCGAGGCGCGCCGCGAGCCGCGCATCGTCAACTCGCTGATGCACCACGTGCACGAAGTGCGCTGCGAGCCGGGCCTGATCGAGTTCCGGCCCGAGCCCACCGCGCCAAGCGACCTCGCGTCGCGGCTGAGCGAGCTGCTGGGCAAGTGGACCGGCCGGCGCTGGATCGCCTCGGTCTCGAGCGCCGAGGGCAAGCCGACCTTGTCGCAGCAGAAGACGGCCAACGCCGACACGCTGCGCGCCACGGCCGAAGCCGACCCGCTGGTGCAGGCCATACTAAGGACATTTCCCGGCGCCAAGCTGGAGGCGGTGCGGCGCAAGGGCGACGACGCGTCCATGGTCGCCGGCCTCCACGGCGTCCCGCAGGACGAGCCCCCGCCGGCCGAGGAATACCCGGCCGACGACGACATACCGGAAAGCGAGTACTGATGTTCGACAAGCTCAAGGACCTCGGCGGCCTGATGCAGCAGGCCCAGCAGATGCAGCAGAAGGTGAAGGAGCTGCAGGACCAGCTCGAGCGCCTGGAGATCGTCGGCATCTCGGGCGCCGGCCTGGTCAAGGTCACCGTCAATGGCCGCAACGAGACGCGCCGGGTCGAGATCGACGCCTCGCTGTTCAAGCCCGAGGACAAGGGCGTGGTGGAGGACCTGATCGTCGCCGCCGCCAACGACGCGCGCGGCAAGGTCGAGCAGACCGTGCAGGAGCAGATGAAGTCGATCACCGGCGGCCTGCCCCTGCCCCCCGGCTTCAAGCTGTGACCTCCCTTTCTTCCCCTCCCCCGTCTTCGGGGGAGGTGGCCGCGTCTTACGCGGACGGAGGGGGTCAGCCTCACGCAACACCGTCACTCTTGACCCCCTCCGTCGCGGATTACCGCGCCACCTCCCCCGAAGACGGGGGAGGAGAATGAAGGGCTAGAGCATGGCTACGTCCCTACTGTTCGTGGAACACCCATGAACGGCCCCGAGATCGAGCGGCTGATCCAGTTGCTCGGGCGGCTGCCGGGGCTGGGGCCGCGCTCGGCGCGACGGGTGGCGCTGCACCTGCTGAAGAAGCGCGAGGTGCTGATGCAGCCATTGAGCGCCGCGCTGGCCGATGCGGCGCGCGCGATCAGGCCGTGCTCGACCTGCGGAAATCTCGACACCATCGACCCCTGCTCGATCTGCGCCGATCCCCGGCGCGACCGCAGCCTGCTCTGCGTGGTCGAGGATGTCGGCGACCTGTGGGCGATGGAGCGCGGCCGGATCTTCTCCGGCCTCTATCACGTGCTGGGCGGCACCCTGTCGGCGCTCGACGGTATCGGGCCGGACGAGCTCAATATCGGCAGCCTGCTGCAGCGTGTGAAGGAAGGCTCCGTCCGTGAGGTCATCGTCGCCACCAACGCCACCGTCGACGGCCAGACGACCGCCCATTATCTCGCCGAGCGCCTGGCCGATTGCGGCGTGCCGGTGACGCGGCTGGCGCACGGCGTGCCGGTCGGCGGCGAGCTCGACTGGCTGGACGACGGCACGCTGGCGACCGCGCTCAAGGCGCGGCGCGCGCTCTGAGCCGGACGGCATGAGCGTCGATACGCTTGCCGCGCTCGCGGTGTCGCTGGGAGCGAGCTGGGCCAGCGGCCTCAATCCCTATGCTGCCGTCCTGGTCATGGGCGGGGCGCAGATGCTCGGGCTGGCCAGCCTGCCGCACGACCTGCAGGTGCTGGGCTCACCCTGGGTGCTGGCCATCGCCGCGGTGCTCTTCGCGATCAACTTCCTCGCCGACAAGATCCCGCTGATCGACAGCCTGAACGACGTGCTGCACACCTTCGTGCGTATCCCGGCCGGGGCGCTGCTCGCCTTCGGAGCGGCCGATCAGTTCGGACCGGAAGCGGCAACCATCGCCGCGCTTCTGGGCGGCACCCTCGCCGCGGGAAGCCACATCGCCAAGACCGGCACGCGCGCGCTGATCAACACCTCGCCCGAGCCGTTCAGCAACATCGCTGCCTCGTTCACCGAGGACGGGCTGGTGATCGGCGGCCTGCTGCTCGCGATCGCCCATCCGATCACATTTTTGTGCCTTCTGGCGCTGTTCGTGGTCGCACTCATCTGGTTGCTGCCGAAGCTCGTGCGTCTGGCGCTGATGCCGTTCCGCCGCCTGGCGCGCTGGCGCCGAGTGCCCTGAAGAAAACTTCCATTCGGTTGCAGTCGCGCTACACTCTGCGGGCAACAACATGTTCATTCGCCAGAACATCCAGACCCTGCGATTTTTTCGCACCACGCCGGCGATGCGCTGCCCTTACCTGCCGCATCGGCTGGAGACCAAGCTCGTCACGGAGCTGAGCGGTCCAGACGCGATCTCGCAGCACGACACGCTGACCGACGCCGGCTTCAGGCGGTCGCACCATTTCGTCTACAAGCCGCTTTGCGAGGGCTGCCGCTCCTGCGTGCCGGTACGCATCCGGGTGCGCGACTTCGATCCCAGCCGCATCCAGCGGCGGATCATGAAGCGCAACGATCATGTCCACGCCACCGAGGTCCAGGCTCTGGCGACCGGGGAGCAGTATGCGCTCTTCTCGCGCTACGTGACGGCCCGCCATCGCGACGGCGACATGGCGGACATGGATTTCGACGACTACCGTGCCATGGTCGAGGAAAGCCCGGTCGAGACGGCGATCATCGAGTTCCGCGACGATTCGGCCGACGGCAGGCTGGTCGGCGCCTGCCTGGTCGACTGGCTGTCGAGCGGCGTGTCGGCGGTCTACAGCTATTTCGACCCGCAGGACCCGCGACGCGGGCTCGGCACCTACATGATCCTGTGGCTGGCCGAAGCGGCCGCCCGGCGCGGCCTGCCCTATGTCTATCTCGGCTACTGGATCGCCGATTCCAGCAAGATGGCCTACAAGCGCGCTTTCCGGCCACTGGAGTTCTTCGGTGCCGACGGCTGGACGGAACTGCCTACGACTTAGGCAGCGTCGCCCTTGGAGCGACTTGTCGCTGGCGTGATTTCGCGCCACGGGCTATGACGGCCTCCTCCCCGGCGAGAGGGGGGCAAAGAAAACAAGTAACAACTCGCAAACGGGGAGAGGGGTTTGGGCTTCCTGCTGAAAATCAGCGCGTTCATCGACGTCGTGAACGAGAAGATCGGCGGCGTCTGCAATTGGCTGGTGCTGCTGGCCTGCGTCGTCAGCGCGGCCAACGCCATGGTGCGCTACGCCTACGACATGAGCTCCAACGCGTGGCTCGAGGTGCAGTGGTACATGTTCGCCGTCATCGTGATGTTCGGCGCTGCCTACACGTTGAAACGCAACGAGCACGTCCGGGTCGACCTGCTCTACATGACCTTGAGCCGGCGCGGCCAGCTCTGGGTCGACATCCTCGGCACCATCTTCTTCCTGATCCCGACCTGCGCCATCCTCGCCTGGCTGAGCTGGCCCTTCTTCATGCAGGCCTTCAACGTCAACGAGCACTCCTCCAACGCCGGCGGCCTGGTGCGCTGGCCGATCAAGCTGGTCCTGCCCGTCGGCTTCGTGCTCGTCGCGCTGCAGGGGCTCTCCGAACTCATCAAGCGCGTGGCCTTCCTCAACGACATCCCGGTCGAGAGCCTCGAAGCGCACTACGAGAGGCCGACCCAATGATCATTCCTCTCGAGTGGATGCCGCCGCTGATGTTCGCGGGGCTGGTGGTCTTCATGATCATCGGCTACCCCGTGGCCTTCTCGCTGGCGGCGGTCGGATTCTTCTTCGGCTTCCTGTCGATCGACTTCGGTTATTTCACCATGCCGTTCATGCAGGCCATCCCGGGCCGCGTGTTCGGATCGATCCTGTCCAACGAGCTGCTGCTCGCCATCCCGTTCTTCACCTTCATGGGCGCCATCCTGGAGAAATGCGGGCTGGCGGAGGACATGCTCGAATCGATGGGCCAGCTCTTCGGCCCCATCAAGGGCGGGCTGGGCTATTCGACCATCATCGTGGGCTTCATCCTCGGCGCGATCACCGGCACGGTGGCTGCACAGGTCATCGCCATGGCGCTGATCACCCTGCCGGTGATGATGCGCTACAAGTACGACATGCGCTACGCCACGGGCGTGCTGGCCGCCTCGGGCACCATCACCCAGCTCGTGCCGCCGTCGCTGGTGCTGGTCGTGCTGGCCGACCAGCTCGGCCGCTCGGTCGGCGACATGTATCTCGGCGCGTGGGGCCCGTCCCTGCTGCAGATCGCGCTGTTCGCGGCCTATACGTTCTATCTCTCGCTGATCAAGCCGGCAGCGCTGCCGCCGGTGGCGCGCACGCTGTTCGGCAAGGCGCTGCTGATCAAGTGCGCCTGGGGCATCATCCCGGCCGCGGTGCTGATCTTCCTGGTCCTCGGCACCATCATGATGGGCCTGGCGACGCCGACCGAGGCCGGCGCCATGGGCACCATCGGCGCCATTGTCCTGGCCGTGGTACGCAACGCGCCGCTGACACGCTTCGACAAGATCGCCTTCGGCGGCGGCTGCGCGGCGGCGATCGTCGGCGCGCTGATCGGCATGGTCGCGTTCAAGTCGATCCCGTTCAAGATCGCCTTCACCATCATGTTCGCCGCGATCGTCTGGCTGTGCTGGCGGGCATGGCAGGTCAAGGACCTGCGCGAGCTGATCGTGCAGGCCTGCCAGGCGACGATGCGCATCACCGCGATGGTGGCCTTCATCCTGGTCGGCGCGACCTGCTTCTCGATCACCTTCCAGGGCGTCGACGGCAACCGCTGGGTCGAGCACCTGATGTCGAACCTGCCGGGCGGCGTCTGGGGCTTCCTGATCGTCGTCAACCTGTTCGTGTTCTTCCTCGCCTTCTTCCTCGATTTCTTCGAGATCGCCTTCATCATCATCCCGATGCTGGCGCCGGTGGCGCAGAAGATCCTCGAGCCGGTGGTCGGCCACGACGCGGCGCTGATCTGGTTCGGCGTGATGATCTGCGTCAACGTGCAGACCTCGTTCATGCACCCGCCGTTCGGCTTTGCGCTCTTCTACCTGCGCTCCGTCGCGCCCAAGGAAGTGAAGAGCAGCGACATCTACTGGGGCTCCGTGCCGTGGGTCCTGTTGCAGCTCATCATGGTGGTGATCGTGATCGCCGTGCCGCAGTCGGTGACCTACTTCCTCGACAAGCCTTCCGACGTCGATCCGAGCAAGGTCAAGATCGAGATCCAGGCCCCGCCCAGCGACGACGCCGCCCCGCCCGTCTTCAAGTAGCTCTTCGCTGGGACCGCGCCACTCCGTGGCGCTCATGCTCATGAGATGAGCGCCACGGAGTGGCGC
>CAMFJT010000028.1 GCA_945957125.1 uncultured Rhodospirillales bacterium
GGAGGGGGGCAAGCTCATGCAACGCCGTGACTCATGACCCCCTCCGTCGCGGATTGCCGCGCCACCTCCCCCGAAGACGGGGGAGGGAACATGATGATGCCAGCCGACTCACCTATATGCCGCGACCAGCAGGACCGTCGTGTCGGCCGGCACGCCGTCGAGCTCGGTGCGGGCGACGGCGAGGGCCTGGTCGCGGCCGGGCAGGCCGCTGAGGTCGATGACGTGGGCGCCGAGCACCAGGAACATCTCGTGTGCGTCGTCCCACTCGGCTTGCAGCGCGGCCAGGGCGTCGGAGGCGTGGGCGCGCGCGACGACGGCGTTGCTGCGCTGGATGCGGATCGCGCCTTCGAGATCGACCGCGCGCAGCGGATGGCGCCCGTCGACCGGTGCCTGGATCAGGCGCATGCCGTCGGTCGCGCCGGTGACGGCGGCGGCGGCCAGCGGCACGCCCATCGATCGGGCGGCCACGGCGCGCGCCTCGGCCTCGCCGACCCGCTTGCGATGGCTGCGGGCGCGCATCTCCGACGCGCCGACCGCCGTCGCCCGGACACGCTGGCTATGGGCGTCGACCTCGATCGTCACCTCGACCGTCTCCGCCGCCGCGCCGAGCCGGACCACCGCATCGAGCGCCTCGCGACGGATGGCGCGCAGATCCTCCGGCGCGGGATCGGCGATGACGCGCTCGACCACCTCGCGCACCAACGCGAGCGCCACGCCGATCGAGGAGATCACCTCGGCATCGGGCGAGATCACGTGGCGCAGGCCGAGCCGCTCGGCCGCAAATGGCATCAGCGCACCCGCGCCGCCGCCCTCGCCGACCAGCATCGCCTGGTCGCGGTCGAGCCCGTACTCGGCGACGAGCTGCTCGATCACGGGGACCACCTTGTCGGTGGCGCGTTCGAGGATCGCGCGCGCCGCCGCGTCGACCGACATGCCGAGCAGGGCGGCCAACGGCTCCATCGCGGCACGGGCTGCGTCGGGGCTTCCGAAAGCGTGCATGCCGGCCTCGGCATAACCGAGCACGTTGGCCGCGCACGTCGTCGTGACCGCGTAGCGCACGCCGTTGCGGCTTCGGAGCGCGACATGATCGGCCGCCTCGCCCGGCCCCGGCCGGAACAACTCGACTGTCGCGCCGTCGAAGACGTCCGGCGCAGCGAACGCGGCATAGGGTAGACCCGCGATGTGCGCGCTGCGCGGGCCGACATCGACCAGCCTTCCATCCGCCGCGCGCACGAGGCTGCCGCCGGCGATGCCCAGCACGCGCACATCGAGCGAGCTGACATAGGTCTCGTGGCCACCGACCCGGGCGTACTTCACCGTCGGCCGGCCGTTGCGGATCACGCCGATATTGGTGCTGGTACCGCCGACCTCGAAATAGATCCCGTCGGAGAGACGCAGGTGCATCAGCGCGCCCGCGACGCTGGCGGCCGGGCCGGACAGCATCGTCATGGCCGGGCGGCGGCGCATCTCGTTCACGTCCATCACGCCGCCGTCGCCGCGCATGATCATCAGCGGCGCGGCGATCCCCGCCTCGCGCACGCTCTGCTGCGTCAGGTCGGCAGTCTCGATCATGCGCGGCAGGATGCTGGCATTGATCACTGCCGTGCGCGTCCGTGTGGCGAGGCCGTAGAGCTTGGAGATTTCGTGGCCGCAAGTCACCGGCAGGCCGCGCGCCGTCGCCGCGTCGCGGATCGCTTCCTCGTCCGAGCCGTCGTCGACGCCGAAGGCGCTGGTGGCCACGATCACCCTCGCCCCCTCCTCCTGCAGCGCGCGCACCGCCATCGCAGCAGTGCCTTCGGTCAGCTCCTCGCCCCTGACGAAGCGATGGCCCGAGCGCAGCGTGCGGCCGGGCGCCAGCTCGATGCCGTCGATGCGGCTCTGCTTGGCGGCGAGGGGCGCGGCCGGCCCGCTGGCGATGGCCACGATTCCGACCGGCGCCACGTCGCCTTCGAGCAGCGCATTGGTCGCCTGGGTCGTCGAATGGGCGAGGAAAACGACGTCCTCGGGCGCCACGCGCGAGCCTTCGAGCACGCGGCGGAACACCTCGACCACGCCTGCCGCGACGCCGCGCGCGTCGGCGTGAGTGGTCAGGGTCGAGTAGCGGCCGACGATCTCGTGCGTGTCGTCGTCGACCAGCACCGCCTTGGTGAAGGTCCCGCCGACATCGATCCCGATCCGATACGCTCTACGCCCGTCCATCGCGCCTCAGGACTCGATATGCTGGGAGCCCGGCTCTCCAGAGCCGCTCCTCTTGGCCGTCCCACACCCCTTGAGCGGCTCTGAAGGGCCGCGCTGCCCGCCGCCTACGGCCGGAAATGCTCCTGCCCCGTACCGCGATAGAGGACCTGGACCTGGCGGCCGACGATGGCGGCATGGAGGGCCAGCGACTCGGGCGTGCTGTCGCCGGTCGGGCGCGGCTCGTGGTCGAAATGGTTGTAGCGGTCGGTGCCGCGCACCAACGTGGCGCTGTCCTTCCCGCCGACGGCCTGGCGGACATGTGTGGGAATGTAGCGGATCGCGAAGCCGATGCGCCGGTCATTCGACTTGTTGGGTTCCGAGCCGTGCGCCAGCAGCACGTGGTGCAGCGAGGCCTGGCCGGGCTCGAGGATGGCATCGACGCCCTTGCTCTCGTCGACCTTCACCGCGATCTCCTGGCCGCGGCTCAGGAGGTTGTTCTTGTCGAACGTGTCCTTGTGCTCGAGCTGCTCGCGGTGCGAGCCCGGCATGAACTTCATGCAGCCGTTCACGAGGTTGGCCGGGGTGAAGGCGACCCAGGCGGTGATCACGTCGGGCGAAGACAGGCCCCAGTAGGTCGCATCCTGGTGCCACGAGACGAAGCCGGGATCGGACGGTTCCTTGATGAAGAAGCTGGTGCTCCAGCACAGCAGGTCCGGCCCGAGCACGTCCTCGACCGCGTCGAGAATGCGCGGATGGCGGATCAGGTCGTTGAGGAAGGTAAGGTAGAGATGCGGCTTGTGCCGCCGGTCGCCCTGGATCGGCCCGCCGGTGGCACGCTCGTGCGCCTCGAGCTTGTCGCGCAGGGCGCGCGTCTCGGCGGCGGACAGCACGTCGATCGGGAAGTAGTAGCCGTTGCGGCGGTAGGCGGCGACGGCGTCCTCGCTCAGCAGCTTGGTCATGGCGACAGGGTCCGGGGTCCGGGCCGGCGGGTCAAGGTGAATCCCACGGCAGCACAACCGTCCGGATGCAATCGCCGTGGCGCATGGCGTCGAAGCCCTCGTTGATCCGTTCGAGCGGCACGCGGGCGGAAATCAGCGCGTCGAGGTTGAGCCGGCCATCGAGATAGGCGCGCGCCAGCCAGGGGAAATCCCGACGGGGCCGCGCGCCGCCGTAGCTCGATCGGGTGATCTTCTTCTCGCCCATCAGCGCGCCCCAGCGGAAGGCGACATCCCGATCGACATTCACCTTGCCCAGGAACACGAGGTCCCCTCCCGGCCGCACGATCTCCGCACCGAGCCGGAAACCGTCGGCGCTGCCGGCCGCCTCGAAGACGTAGTCGGCACCGCGCCCGCCGGTCGCCTGCTTCACGAACGCGACGACATCGTCATCCGGCGCGCCGGTCGCCAGATCGGCGCCGAACGTGCGTGCGAGGTCCCGGCGACCGCCGGCGCGGTCGATGGCGATGACGGTCCCGGCACCGGCAAGCCGTGCGCCCTGCACCGCGTTCAGGCCCACCGCGCCACAGCCGATCACGGCAACCGAGGCGCCGGGCTCGACCCGCGCCAGCCGCACCGCCGCCCCGACGCCCGTCATCACGCCGCAGCCGATCAGGCAGGCGCGGTCGAAGGGAATCTCCTTCGGCACGGCGATCGCGCCCGACTGCGGCACGACGGCATATTGCGCGTGCGACGACACGACCGAGAAATGGTGCACCGTCGCCCCCTCGCAGGTGAGGCGAGACTTGCCGTCGAGCAGATGGCCGCGCGGCTGATGAAAGGTGAAGGGCTCGCACAGGATCGGCTGGTTGCGCTCGCAGTAGAAGCAATGGCCGCAATGCGGGTTCCACGAGCAGACGACATGGTCGCCCGCCTTCACTTCGGTCACGCCCTCGCCGACCGCCTCGACCACGCCCGCGCCTTCGTGCCCGAGCACGATCGGCATCGGATAGGCGAGCGCGCCGTCGATCACCTCGAGGTCGGTGTGGCAGAGACCGCTCGCCATGATGCGCACCAGCACGTCGTCGCGCTCCAGCCGCGCGATCCGCATGCGGCGGATCTCGAGCCGGCGCCCGACCGCCGGCAGGACCGCGGCGTCGAACTCGATCATCCGCTCACCACTGCCGCTCGAGGAAGCGCACGACGTCCGCGGTGAACTGCTCGGGCGCCTGCAGCATGGAGAAGTGGCTGACCTCGGGCTGCAGCAGCAGGCCCGCGCCGGGGATCGTGTCGGCCATCAGCTCGGTGTTGGCGCGATGAATCGCCTCGTCATGATCGCCGTCGACGATCCAGGTCGGCACCTTGATCCTGGCAAGGTCGGCCTTGGTCCAGTTGGGCTGCTTGGCCCACATGGCACCGATTTCCTCGACGAATTGCTTGTAGCCGCCGGGAGTGGGCGACAGCGCCCGGTATTCCGCCTCACCACGGGCGATGAACTGGGTGAACACCGGGCTCTTGCCGACGTCCTTCACGCCCGAGGGATCGGAGTTTGCGGCGAAGGCAAACAGCCGCGCCACTCGGTCGGGATGGTTCATCGCCAGGTCGAGGCCGATGATCGCCCCGTCGCTCCAGCCCACGATCGCGGCCTTGCGCAGGCCGAGAGCGTCCATCACGCCCAGCACGTCGGACGCCATCAGCGCGTAGCCGTAGGGTTGGGCGCTGCGCGTGCTGCGGCCGTGGCCGCGGCTGTCGATCACGACGACCAGGTGGTTCCGCGCCAGCGTCGGAACCTGGTGTCCCCAGTAGTTCGAGTTGGCGAGACCGCCGTGCAACAGCACGACCGGCGACCCACTGCCGAAGGTCGCGTACCAGATCGACGCGCCGTTGACCGGGACCACGCCGCTGGCCTGCGCCTGGGGCAGCGACGGCGTCGGCGGCAAGGTCATCCAACGCGGGGGTGCCTGCTGAGCCATGGCAGGGGCGGCGATCAAGAAGGCGACAAGGACGGTCAGAAGCCGGATCATGGCACAGGATATCGCGAAGTCGGGCCGAGCGCGTAGCGACTTCGTCCGGTCCATCGGCGTGGCGCGAACGAGTCCCGCAGAGCTCGTCTTCGACGCTCTGCCGGACGCCACCCGTCCGTCAATCCAGCACTGCATCGCAGAACGCCCGCAACGCCCTGACCCCGGTGTAGAGCGCGTAGTAGAGAGTGCGCGGTTCGGGCCGCTCCGTTGCATCGAAACCCCAAGCCTCCAGGCCACCGCGCCGCGCGAGGAAAAGAGCGCGATCGAGATGGGTGCGTTGCGAGACGATCAGCACCCGCTTCAGCCCGTAGACGTCACGCGCATGCTGCACCGAGAGCCAGGTGCGCGTTCCGCCGAAGTCGCGCTCGATTGCCGTGGCCGGCACGCCGCGCGCGATCAGCGCGGTCATCATCGCGGTCGGCTCGTCGTAAGCCTCGCCCACGCGGTTGCCGCTCACGATCACGCGCGTGACCTTGCCCTCCCGCCAGGCGAGCGCCGCCGAATCGAGCCGGCGCCCGAGATCGGTATTGAACCTGCCCCATTCGTTGACCGGCTCCGTGCCTGGGACCAGGGCCACGCCGAGCACCGGCAGGCGGCGAACATCGCCCGTGGCATAGGCCGTGCCGTAGCTCTCCAGCACCGTCTGCGCCATGTCGCCCAGCACGAGCAGCGCCGCGCCGACGACCAGCACCAACGCGCCGGCGATCGCAAGGAGCCGGATCAAACCGCGAGCGCCGCCAGGCCGGAAACGTCGTCGCTCCGGTCAAGCGACCAGACCGCGTCGATCAGCGGCTGGATGTCGTGGCCCGGTTTCCAGCTCGCCGCTTCGAGGCGCAGCTTGTCCTCGATCTCGGAGTCCTTCAGCGGATTGGCGGCACTACCGCGCGCCGCAACGGTCGAGAGGCTGTGCGTTCTGCCGTCGGCGGTGGCGATGTCCATCTCCGCGGCGATAGTCGACAGGCCGGCCGCGCTCGCGACCGCGATGCGCCGCCGCATTGCCGCCACGGCGGGATCGGCGACGCAGCCATCGGTGAATTGCTCGAGCCCCGCCTTGCCCAGCACCAGGGCGGCGGCCACGCCGTGCTGCAGGCTGACCTGGCTTTCGCGGCCGGTCTTCGGTTCGGGCCGGTCGGTGCGCTGCAGCAACAGCGGATTTCCCCGTGCGGAGACCTTCTCGACGACGGCGTCGGGATGGGCGCGCCGCCAGTCGAGCGCGAGGTCGAGCAGCGGATGGATCACGAAGCCCGCGGGATAGGGCTTGATCGAGTTGTTGGCGACCTGCCAGTCGCGGCCCAGCCCGCCGGTCAGCGCGTCCCAGTCGACCGGCTCGTCCATCACCGCGAGGAAGCCCTGCGCGCCGGCGAGCGGCTCGGGCGGGGCGGCGAAGCCCTTCTCCGCGAGCAGCGCCGACCACAGGCCGTTGCGCGCGGCATTGCCGACGCTGACGCTCTTGGCCGGCCAGCCGAGGCATTCGCACAGCCCGCCGGACTGCGTCGCCGCCGTCCCCAGCGCCCACACCATCGACTGCACGCCGAGCCCGAGCAGCTTGCCCGCGCCCGCCGCCGAGGCGAACACGCCGCAGGTCGAGGTGATGTGCCAGCCCTTCGGATAATGGCCGGGAGAGATGGCGGCGCCGATCCGGCATTCCATCTCGAAGCCGAGCACGAAGGCGGTCAGGAGCTGCGGGCCGGTGATCCTGCGCAGCTCGGCCATCGCCAGCACGGCGGGCGCGAGCGGCGAGGTCGGATGCACGACCGTCGGCAAATGCGTGTCGCAATAGTCGAAGACGTTGGCACCGGCGGCATTGAGGAAGGCCGCACCCAGCGCGTCGATCCGCTCCCGCCGGCCGACGATCGTCGCCTGCTTCCCGCCGGAGAACTCCGACAGGGAGCGCAGCGCCAGTTCGACCGGCTCGGTGCGGCAGCCGGCCAGCGCCACGGCGAAGAAGTTGAGCAGGGCGCGCTTGGCCTCGTGCCGCGCGGCCGCGGGGATGTCCTCCCAGCGCGTCTCGACGACGAAGCGGGCAAGGGTCTCGGTGGTTCCTGGTCTGGGCTCCATGCCAGGCTAGATGCGATAGCCCCGCCGCGATGTCCATGCACACGTTTCGCCGCCGGGCCGGTATGCTGCCGGACGGACCATGATGAACGCCAGCGGTGGATCAACGCCGGTATCGTGTCGTCGCACCAGACGAAGGCAATCGCGTCGAGCTGTTCGAATCCCATCCGGACATCCCGCTTCCGGTGGGAAGCAAAGGCGTCGTGCAAGCCGCGACCTGACAGTGGTTCCCGGCCACTCGCCGAGCGCGCGGTGGCCTTCATCCGTACTGGAGGTCCAACGCGGCCACCTCCGTCGCCCAGGGGTGGCGCTCTTCGAGGAGACGGAACCCGTCCGTCTCATCCACGCCCCGATCGGGGTACTTTACGGGGGCGGCACGCAAGGGACGATCCGCCGCGCGAGGCCGGGCAATCCGCCGACCTATCTCGTCGCGTTTCCGCGTCACCCATCGGATGACGACGACCTGCACGAGATCGAAGAGCCCTATCTGGATGGTGTACGGCCGGCGCCGTGACGGGTCCACGGCCGGGCGATGGGCGTGGCATATCGATTGCACGTCTGCGATGAGCATCAAGCCAGGGGATTGCGAATGGATATGGGCGTCTTCATCCCGATCGGGAACAACGGCTGGCTGATCTCGACGACCTCGCCGCAATACATGCCGACCTTCGAGTTGAACAAGCAGGTCGTGCAGCGCGCCGAGCACTTCGGGCTCGATTTCGCCCTGTCCATGATCAAGCTGCGCGGCTTCGGCGGCCAGAGCGAGTTCTGGGACCACAATCTCGAATCCTTCACCCTGATGGCCGGCCTCGCCGCCGTGACCAGCAGGATCCAGCTCTACGCCTCGGTCGCGGTGCTGACGATCCCCCCGGCGATCGTGGCGCGCATGGCCTCGACCATCGATTCGATCTCGGGCGGGCGCTTCGGCGTCAACATCGTCTCGGGCTGGGCGCAGATGGAATACGTCCAGATGGGGCTGTGGCCGGGCGACGTGCACTTCGCCAAGCGCTACGACTACAGCACCGAATACGTCACCGTCCTGCGCGAGCTCTGGGAGAAAGGCTCGTCCGACTTCAAGGGCGAATACTTCAAGATGGAAGACTGCAAGCTCTCGCCGCGCCCGCAGGCCGACATGAAGATCGTCTGCGCGGGGCAGAGCCCGCGCGGCATGGAATTCGGCGCCACCTATGGCAACTACAACTTCACCATCTCCCGCGGCATCAACACGCCGACGGCGCATCTTGAGACCAACGAGCTGATGGCGGCGGCGGCCGCCAAGACCGGTCGCGATGTCGGCAACTACGTGCTGGTGATGATCATCGCCGACGAGACCGACGAGGCCGCCTTCGCCAAGTGGAAGCACTACAATGACGGCGCCGACCGGGACGCGCTGGCCTGGATGACCGGAGAGGCGAAGGCCGATCCCAATCTCGCCGCCGGCAGTACCGCCGACGTGATCGGCTCGGCGGGCAGCGCGATCAACTTCACCATGGGCACGCTGATCGGCTCCTACGCCTCGATCGCGCGCATGCTCGACGAGATGGCCACCGTCACCGCCACCAAGGGCATCATGATGGTGTTCGACGATTTCCTCATCGGCGTCGAGCAGTTCGGCCAGCACATCCAGCCGCTGATGAAGAGCCGCAGGGACAGGTTGACGGCAGCCTGAAACGGGCAATCCGATCGAGACGGTGCTTCCGCAAGCCTGCTCAATCCAACCAGCGAACGGTATCGCCTGGACGGATATGGCCCGGCTTCTGGACAACGGCATAGAGGCCGGCGCAAGGCAGACGCCCGGCGTCGCCGAAATCGACGGCGTTGAGGCGGGCGAGGGCCTTCAGGATCCCACCGTCGCGCGGCAGGTCGGCTTGCGGGATGGTGGCATTGACGCAGCGCGGCGTCGGACCGAGCCCCTTCAGCACGAGCTCAGCGCCGATCGCGAAGCGACGGCCGGCCCAGGCATTTTCGACGAAAGGCTCCGCGTCGGTCGCGAGCACGATGTTGGGGCGGAAGCGGCGCACGTCGATCCGGCCTTGCGGCCAGGCGCGCCGGAGACCGTCGAGAGTCGCCGTCGTGATCAGGTGAATGCTCGCCACGTCGAAAAAGGTCCCCGGCGGAGCCGCGGTGGAGATCGGCATCTCGGTGACGTGGGCCAGCTTGCCGCCGGCTGTCCCGGCGGGGAACTCGAGCAGCAGGCCGGAGGGCGCGTGGCTCATCAGGCTGAGCGCACGGTCGAAGCGCACGGAGAAGCGGGCATCGCTGTCGGGGTCGGCGCTCGACCAGGTCACCCCTTCGGGGTCGGTGAAGCGGATCGCGGGCGGCGGCTCGTCCGGGACCGGCTCCACGTCGAAAGCGGCATGATAGCTCATCAGCGCCGTGGCCCAGGTGCGCACGACCGCGGCCCGATGGGTGGCCGTGTCCACCAGCGCGTAGGCACGATCGCCGACCAAGCCGCGCGCGCCGACGTGCGCCGACGCGACCTGCTCGCCCAGCATGGATTTCACGGGATAGCGAAAGAGAGAGGAAACGGCTTCCATGGGGCGGGCCTATGCCCCCCTCCGTCCTCGTAACACGAGGGCACCCTCCCCTTCGCGGATTGCGAAGGGGAGGAGAGCGACTCGTTTCAGTCCGCCGCCATGCGTGGCGTCGCTTCGTCGATCGCCTCGGAGAGCCGCGGCGGAGACATCGGCAGGTCGGTCATGCGGATGCCGATGGCGCGCGAGATCGCGTTGCCGACGGCAGCGGTGGGCGGCACGATCGGCACCTCGCCGACGCCACGCACACCGTAGGGATGCGTCGGGTTCAGGACCTCGACCAGGATGGTCTCGATCTTCGGCAGGTCCGACGCGACCGGCATGCGGTAATCGAGGAAGCCCGGATTATCGAGCCGTCCCTTGGCGTTGTAGATGTACTCCTCGTTCAGCGCCCAGCCGATGCCCTGCACGGCGCCGCCCTGGAGCTGGCCTTCGACATACGAGGGATGGATCGCCGTGCCGACGTCCTGCGCGGCAGTGTAGCGGTCGATGGTGACGATGCCGGTGTCGGCATCGACCGAGAGATCGCAGCAATGCACGCCGAAGCCCGGGCCTGCGCCGGTGACGTTGAGCTGGGCATGGCCGTTGATCGGACCGCCCGTCTTGCCGGCCTGGGCGGCGATCTGCGCCAGGCTGAGCGGCTCGAAGTCGCCGACATTGGAGCCCGCCGGCTTGGCCATGCCGTTCTCCCAGATGACGCCTTCCGGATCGACGTTCCAGATCTTGCCGGCACGCACCTTCAGCTCACGGATCATGTCGCGCACCGAGTTCACCACGGCGAGGCCCGTGGCGAAGGTAACGCGGCTGCCGCCGGTCACGAAGTTGAAGCCGATCGAGGCGGTGTCGGCGATGACCGGCCGCACCTTTTCGTAATCGACGCCGAGTTCCTCGGCCGCCATCAGGGCGAGCGAGGCGCGGCTGCCGCCGATGTCGGGATTACCGGAAATCACGGTAACCGACCCGTCTTCGCCAACGTGGCTCGCCGCGCTCGAATCGGCGCCCACATTGAACCAGAATCCCGCCGCGATGCCGCGCGCATGGCCGGGCTTCGGCGGCGTGCGGTAGTGCTCGGAGTTCTTGATCGCCTCCAGCGTCTCGACCAGACCGATCGTGTTGAAGGTGACGCCGTAAGCGGTCTTCGTGCCCTTCTTCGCCGCGTTCTTCAGGCGCAGGTCGATCGGATCCATGCCGAGCTGCAGCGCCAGCATGTCGAGCGTCGATTCGACGGCCCATGCCGAGATCGGTGCGCCGGGCGCACGGTAGGCCGCGACCTTGGGCCGGTTGCTCACGACATCGAAGCCCACGATGTGGATGTTGTCGATGTCGTAGCAGGCATAGGCGCACATGCAGGCCGGCCCGACCGGCGAGCCGGGGAAGGCACCCGCCTGCATCTCGACCGTGCATTCGGCGGCGACGATGCGGCCATCCTTCTTCGCGCCGATCCTGACTTTGACGTTGCCGCCCGGCGCCGGGCCGGAGGCGCGGAACACCTCCTCGCGCGTCATCGTCATCTTCACCGGCCTGCCGCTCTTCTGCGACAGCTTGATCGCCAGCGGCTCGAGATAGACCACCGTCTTGCCGCCGAAGCCGCCGCCGATTTCGGTCGGCGTCACGCGGATCTGGGAGGTCTCGAGGTTCAGGAGCTTGGCGCAGAAGCCGCGCACCTGGAAGTGGCCCTGGGTCGTCGACCAGACCTGCACCTGTCCGTCCTCGCTGGCGCTGGCCAGCGCGGCGTGCGGCTCGATATAGCCTTGATGCACGGCCTGAGTGGTGTAGTCCTTCTCGATAACGACCTCGGCTTCGGCAAAGCCCGCCGCAGCGTCGCCCTTCTTGAACTCGATGCGCTTGGCGACGTTCGACGCCTTGGTCGGCGCCGGCGTCACGCCTTCGGTGATCATGTGGTCGTGGAGCACCGGCGCGTCCGGCTTCATCGCGTCAGTCACATCGATGACGTGCGGCAGGACCTCGTAGCGAACCTCGATCAGCGCCAGCGCGGCCCGGGCGACGGCCTCCGTGGTGGCCGCCACGGCGGCGACCGGATGGCCCTCGTAGAGCGCCTTCTCGCGCGCCATGACGTTGCGCGTGATGTCGCGCAGGTTCACCTGCATCTCGCCGGTCGGCACGATCAGGTTGGCCTGCTCGGGGAAGTCCTTCGCCGTCACCACGGCCTTCACGCCCGCGAGCGCCTCGGCCTTCGACGTGTCGATCGATGCGATGATCGCGTGCGGATGCGGGCTGCGCAGCACCTTGCCGACGAGCTGGCCGGGCAGGTTGAAATCGGCGCCGAAGCGGGCGCGTCCCGTCACCTTGTCGGCGCCGTCCGGGCGATCCGGACGGGTGCCGATCCACTTGTACTTGGGATGCGAGTGACCGTCAGGCATTTGCGGCTCCTCTCATTTCGGCAGCCACTTCCATGACCGCGTTGATGATCTTGTCGTAACCGGTGCAGCGGCAGAGGTTGCCGGCCAGCCAGTAGCGCACTTCCGTCTCGGTCGGGTTCGGGTTCTTGGCGAGCAGCGCCTTGGAGGCGACCAGGAAGCCCGGCGTGCAGATGCCGCACTGGAGTGCCGCCATCTCGACGAACTTCTTCTGCAGCGGATGCAGCTTGTCGCCGTCGGCCATGCCCTCGATCGTGTCGATCTTCATGCCCTCGGCCTCCGGCGCCAGCACCAGGCAGGAGCAGACCAGCCGGTCGTCGACCATGACGCTGCACGCGCCGCAGTCGCCGGAGCCGCAGCCTTCCTTGCTGCCGGTGAGCCCGAGATTGTCGCGCAGCACGTCGAGCAGGGTCTGGTTCGGATCGCAGAGGAACTCCGTCGGCGCGCCGTTGATGGTGGTCGTGACGTGAATCTTGGCCATGTTAGCGGTGTCCCCGATGCTCGATGCCGTTGATGCGGTCGCGCGCGATCATCGCCGCCCGTTTGAGAAGCACACCCGCGATCTTGGTGCGGTACTTGACGGTGCCACGCTTGTCGTCGATCGGCTTGCACGCGTCGGAGCAGGCTTGCGCCGCGGCGTCGAGCGCGGCATCGTCGAGCGTCGAGCCGACTAGGGCCTTCGCCGCCTTGTCGACCAGCAGAACGGTCGGCGCCACGGCGCCCAGGCCGACGCGGGCGTCCACCACCTTGTCGCCCTTCATGGCGAGGCTGACGCCGACACCGACGACGGCGATATCCATCTCGGTGCGCGGGATCAGGCGAAGATAGGCGTCCGACGCATTCTTCGGCCGCTTCGGCAAGGTCAGCGACACGACGATCTCGCCGGGCTTGAGCGAGGTCTTGCCCGGTCCGACGTTGAATTCCTCGACCGGAATGTCGCGCTTGCCCTCCGGCCCTTGAACACGCACGACGCATCCGGCCGCGACCAGCGCCGGAACACTGTCGGCCGCGGGCGAGGCGTTGCACAGGTTGCCGCCGGCCGAGGCGCGACCCTGGACCTGGGTCGAGCCGATCAGGTTGATCGCCTCGACCACGCCCGGCCAAGCCTTGCGCAGGGTCGGGTGCTCGCCGATCACCGCCGCGGGCGTCGCCGCCCCGATCGTGAAGGCCCCACCCTTCTCGGTGATGCGCACCATCTCGGGAATCTTCTTCACGTCGATGATGGTGCCTGGCTCGCGCGTGCCGGCCTTCATCTGAACGAGGAGATCCGTCCCACCGGCGAGGATGTAGCCCTTGCCCTTGGCTGCAGCCATCAAGGTCACGGCCTCCTTGATGTTTTTCGCAGTCCGATATTGGATTTCACTCATGCGGCGGCGTCTCCCGTTATCCCTTTCTCAGGAGACGCATCCAACCCGACTGCGCGTCGGAGGGCAAGCGCCGCGGACGTTCGCCGGCGGAAGCGAGCACTCCGAATTCCGCGCAGCCGCGCTCCGGACCACGCACATCCCAACGCCTCCGATAAGCCCGTCCGCGATAGGTCATGGAGTGTTGGCGGGGACCGAATTGTAATGTTATAATATCACCATCCACCAAGGGCCTTGCCGAGTTCGCGGCAGATTTGAGCGTTCGTGGTGGAAGAAGGAAGGATGAACCATGGCCAGTCCCGTCCCCGTGACTGTGCTGACAGGCTATCTCGGCGCCGGCAAGACGACGTTGCTCAACCGGATACTGAGCGAGCAGCACGGCAAGAAATACGCCGTTATCGTGAACGAGTTCGGCGAGCTGGGCGTCGACAACGACCTCGTGGTCAATGCCGACGAGGAAGTGTTCGAGATGAACAACGGCTGCATCTGCTGCACCGTGCGCGGCGACCTGATCCGCATCATCGAAGGGCTGATGTCTCGCCGCCGCAAGTTCGACGGCATCCTCATCGAGACCACCGGCCTTGCTGAGCCAGGGCCCGTGGCCCGCACCTTTTTCGTGGATGACGACCTGCGCGGCCGTACAACGCTCGACGCCATCGTGACCGTCGTCGACGCCAAGCACTTCCCGAAACGGCTGACGGACAGCCACGAGGCAGCAGAGCAGGTCGCCTTCGCCGACATCGTCTTGCTGAACAAGATCGACCTGGTCTCGGACGACGACCAGCGCCTTGTCGAACAGCGCATTCGCAGCCTCAATCCCCTGGCCCGCATCCATCGAAGCCGCCATTGCGCGGTGCCAATCGGCGATCTGCTCGGCCAGGACGCGTTCGACCTCGATCGCATCCTCGAAAAGGAGCCGATGTTCCTCGCCGAGGACAGCCACGCACACAGCGACGAGATCGCTTCGGTCTGCTTGCGCGCCGGCCGGCCCGTGGACCTGGAGTCCTTCCACGGATGGCTCGGCGAGCTGCTGGCTCGTCGTGGAGCGGACATCCTGCGCCACAAAGGCATCATCGATGTCGCGGGCGCTGGCAGGCGACTGGTGCTGCAAGGCGTCCACATGTTGTCCGAGCTCGACGCGGGCAAGCCGTGGCGAGAAGGCGATGTGCGCGAGTCGAAGCTCGTTCTGATCGGACGGAGCCTCGACGAAGCAGAGCTTCGCGCCGGTTTCGAGCAATGCCTGACGGCCTGAGCGCGCACCCGGCCTTCGCCTCGGATGGCGTGGTCGAGCACCATGGCGGTGGGATCCTCGACCGCATTGCCGATGGTTCCGTGGTGCTGTCGATCTGGCATAGATCGAGTGCTGCCGAGACCACGGCAATGGCCGCCTGGCTCGACAGCTTGCCGCCCGAGCAGCTTCCGGCCGGCCGCTTCCTCGCCTCGCCCGGGCAAGTCCCGGCTGGGCTGGCGGCCCTGTGCGCTTCCGCCAGGCTCGGCGAGAGCTCGATGCGCGATGCGCTCATCGCTGACATCGCGGGCCTGGCGACCGACTTCGCCCGGCTGGCCTGCAGCACCCTGATCGACGTCAGGCTCGAAGCGATCGACGACGATGCCTGCTGGCGGTTTCATCGCGACCATGTCGGCCTGCGTCTCAATGCCACCTACAGAGGAGCCGGCACCCAATGGGTGCGCCCGGCATCGGCGGCGCGCGCCCTTCGCGCGCAACGGCGCTATCGCGGGCCGCTGGAGGAGCTCCCGCGGTTTGCCGCAGGTCTGTTCAAGGGCGTCCAGCGCGCGGGCTCCCGGGCCATCGTCCACCGCTCGCCCCGGATCGCCGGAAGCGGCGCGGTGCGACTGTTTCTATGCCTCAACGAGCCCGCGACTGACGAGTGACGGGATAGCATGCCAAGATAACCGATGCCGCCCGATCTGCCCCCACCCGTGCTTGAGGTCTTCTATTCCCCGACCTGCGCGCCGTGCCGGCTCGAGCTGCCTGTTCTGGCGGAATTGTCCGGCGGGCCCGGAGTCAGCGTGCGCATCGTCATCCTGGACCAGGAATTGCGCGCCCGCAGCGAGCTTCGCGAGGTGTCGGCGAGCCTCGAAGCGCGCGCCATCGGTCCCGCAAGCATTGCACCGGGCGACGTCCTGCGCGCGGCCGGCAACGATCGCGGCATCCTGCCCTACGCCCGCACCGTCGGCTCGGAAGGCCGCGTCTGCTCGACCTGGTCCGGTATGCTGACCGTCGGTCGCGTGAAGAGCCTGCTCGCGGCCTGCACCGCGCTTCTCACTTTGCCCGGGCGTTCTCCATCTTGAAGAACACTGCCCGTTCCTGATCGTCCACCAGGCGCAGCTTGCCGGTCACCGTCACGATCCGCTCGCTCCATTGCAGCAGCTGAGCGGCCTCGACCTCGACGACCTCGTTGGGCTGGCCGGGCGGGCAGTACAGGCAGACCGGTGTGTTGCGGGTGAGCAGGAAGTGCTTCGTCCGGTCGGAGCCGTCCATCGGCAAGACAAACCCGCGCAAGGTGACTGTCTTGCCGTCGAGCGCCTTCACCTCGGACGTGAGCCTGATGCTGTACATGCCGGACTCCTCGTCGTAGCCCAGCGGGCAACCGGCGAACTTGCGCCACAGCTCGTCGCGTATCTGGGGCAAACGGCCTTGTAGAGCCGCTTCGTCCGGAGGCTGGCCGAAGCCGCCCTTGAGCGGACCGGATTGCTTGTCGATATCGATCGACAGAGCGGGCGCGGCGCCCAAGGCGACCCCTGCCGACAGGAAGAGCGCAAACAGCTTCGTGATCATCATTGCAGCAACTCCTCGATATCGGCGCGTATGGCGCGCACGGATGGAACGGCGGCGGCCAGCACCGCCGCCACGACCGTGCCGCCCACCAGCCCAGCCAGCAGCGTGAGGTCGGGCGCCGGCTGCAGCATCAGGCCGGTGTGGGCCATAAGGAGGTCGCGGGCGATGGCCAGGAGGCCCGCCGCCAGCAGCAGGCCCGTCGCCAGCGCGGCGACGGCAATGATCGCCGCCTCGCAAAGCGCCACGGTCGCCAGGTTGGCACGACTGGCGCCGAGCGCCCGCAAGAGCGCGAGATCGCGCGTGCGCGCGCTCATGGTCGCGAGCAGCCCGAGCGCCGCCGCGACCGCCGCAATTCCCGTCAGCAAGATGCCGAACCCGGTCACCGCCGCGGTCAGCGGGCGCGCGTAGCTCAGCAACCGGGCGATCTCGAAGCTCGGATTGGCCGCGGTCAGCCCCTCTTGCGCATCGACCTGCCGCTGCACGAGCAGGGCAGCCGTCGGTACACGGAAGGACGCGATGATGGCGGTCGCTCCATCCGGCGCGTGGGCTGCCTCGTCCTCGTCGCTCGAACCATGCTCGGCCATTTCGGCGTGAGCCTGTTCGCGATGGACGTAACGCACCGTCTCGATATCGGTCAGCACCAGCCGATCGAGCACGGAGCCAGTCGGCTGGAGGATGCCGACCACCTCGTACGGGAACTTGTCGTGCTTCTCGCCGCCGGCGGTCAGGCCGTGGGCGCCGACGAAGCCGTCTCCTACTCGCAGCCCGAGGTCTCCGGCCACCGTCGCTCCCGCCACGGCCTGCAACCTGCCCCTCCAGATCGCGCCCGAGGCCAGACGTGCGTGATAGATATCGAGCAGGGCCGGCACCGTGCCCACGATGCGCCATCCCTCGACGCTGTCGCCAAGCGCGATCGGCGCCTCCGCGCGGATCATCGGATGGCGCAGCGCCTCCTGCGCCGCCGCGAGCGAAACCAGGCCGCGCGGCTCGGCGACATGCAGAGCGCAGCACAGCACGAGATCGAGCGGCGAGCCCTTCGGTCCGATCACGAGATCGGCACCGCCCCACGCCTGGCGGGCGGCGCGCGGCAGCGCCTCGAAGCCCACCATCACCGTCGCGACGGCGGCAATCCCCAGGGCACCGACCATCATGGCCAGCACCCCCTGCCCCCAGCGCCGCCGGAGATAGGCGACCGCAAGCCCGGCAAAGGTCATGCGACACCTGTGATCGATACGGTCGCGTCGACGGCGTCGATCACGCGCCGGTCATGCGTGGCAATGACGAGACCCGCGCCTTCCGCCGCAGCCGTCTCGCGCAGCAGCGCCAGCATGCCGGCGGCGTGAGCGTCATCGAGGGCCGAGGTCGGCTCGTCGGCCAGCACGACGGCCGGCCGGTTGACCAGCGCTCGGGCGACCGCGAGACGCTGGGCCTGGCCGTGGCTGATCCGATCGGCCCGACGCCGTGCGATGTCGGCGATGCCGAGCCGTTGCAGCAGGGTGGCAATGCGATCGGCCCGACAGCGCAGCCCTGCGCAGCGCGCAGCCAGCGCGAGGTTGTCAGCAACGCTCACGGCATCGATGACATGGAATCTCTGGAAGACGAGGCCAATCCGCTCGCCGCGGAACCGATCGCGCTGAGCGGGCGGCAGGCGCCACAATGCGACCCCGCCCACCGAGATCTCGCCGCCGCCGGGAGCGCGAATTCCCGCCAGCGCCATCAGCGCAGTAGACTTGCCAGAACCCGAGGCACCCAGGATGGCGAGGGAGCGGCCCGGCGCAAGGTCGAAGTCCGGCAGAGCCGCGATGGGCCGGCCGTTGCGCGCAAGCATGACATCGCGCGTCGTCAGCACCGTTGCCGATCGGCCAACTCCGGACACAGACCCTCCCCACGAGCCGTTGTCTCGCGAGCTATGTTATACTGTAACCAATCAGGACAAAGAAGCGCTCCATTCGCCGCAGCCCGGCTCGAAGCCGGTTAAGCGCTCAACCCTCGCACGATCAGGTCATTGAGCCGGCGGGCGAAGGCCGCGGGATCGGGCGGAACCTCGCCGTCGAGGATCTGGGCCTGCGCCAGCAGCAGCGCCGAGAGGTCGGCCACCTCGGCCTCCTTCTTTTCCTGCACCGAGCGGGCGAGCGCCTTCACGAGGGGATGGCGCATGTTGAGCTCCAGCACCGGCTTGGCGCCGCTGCCGCGATCCTGACGGGCAAGCAGCCGCTCCAGCTCGCGATCGCGCGCGCCCGTCGAAGCGACGAGGCAGGCCGCGCTGTCGGTCAAACGCTGCGAGGCGCGCACCTCGGACACTTGATCGCCGAGCGAGTCCTTCACGGCCGTCAGGACATCCTTGTCCGCTTCCGCCGCATCGGTCGACGGCGCTGCGTCCTTGTCGAGCAGCGGCACGAGGCTGAAATCGACGTCGCCCTGGCTGAGCGACTTCATCGGCTTGCCGTCGTAGTCGCCCGGCATCATCGTCCAGAAAGCATCGATCGGGTCGGACAGCAGCAGGACCTCGATGCCCCGCGCGCGTGCCGCCTCGAGCTTGGGATTCGACTTCAGCCGTTCGATGCCCTCGCCGACGAGGTAATAGATCTCCGTCTGGTTGGGCTTGAGGTCGGCGACATACTGCTTGAGCGAGCGCGGCGCGTCCGATGCGGTGCTGGAGAAGCGGCAGAGATTGAGGAGCTGCGTGCGACGCTCGTGGTCCTCGTACAGCCCCTCCTTCAGCACCGGGCCGAACGCTTCCCAGATCTTGCCGTACTTCTCCGCGTCCTTCTCGGCGGTGCTCTCCAGCTCGCCCAGCACGCGGCCGGTGACGGCGCTGCGGATCTGGCCGACCTGCGGGTTGTTCTGCAACATCTCGCGCGAGACGTTGAGCGGCAGGTCCTCGCTGTCGATCACACCGCGCACGAAGCGGAGATAGGGCGGCAGCAGGTCGGCATCGTCGGTTATGTAGACCCGGCGGACATAAAGCTTGACCCGGCCCTTGCGGCCGGGGTCGGCGAGGTCGAACGGCCGCATCGACGGCACGAACAGCAGCACCGCATAGGATTGCCGGCCCTCGGCGCGGTAGTGCAGGGTCAGCGCCGGCTCGTCGAAGGCGTTGGCCAGCGACTTGTAGGCCTCGGTGTAGTCCTCGGACTTCAGCTCCGACTTGGAGCGCTGCCACGGTGCGCTGGCCGCATTGATCTGTTTGGCCTCGCCCTTGTCGTCGACCAGCTCGATAGGAAAAAGGATGTGATCGGAATAGGTCCGCACGATGCGTTCGAGCTCGTAGCGCTCGGAGTATTTCGCTTCGTCCGACTTGAGGTGGATCAGCACTTCGGTGCCGCGCGGTACGCGCGCGGCCTGTTCTTCCGTCGCCGGCGTGAGCTCGAAGCCCGCACCGCCCTCGGAGCGCCACACCCAGGTCTCGTCCGAGCCGGCGCGGTGGCTGGTGACCTCGACACGGTCGGCGACCATGAACACCGCATAGAAACCGACGCCGAACCGGCCGATCAACCCGGTGCCGTCCTTGGCCTCGGCCAGTCCCTGGAGGAACGCCTTGGTGCCCGAACGCGCGATCGTGCCGAGATTTTCGACCAGCTCCTGCTGCGTCATCCCGATGCCCGAATCGGCGATGGCCAGGGTGCGGGCCTCCGGATTGGCGGTAAGGCGGATGGCGAGCCGCTCGTTGCCGGCCAGCAGGTCGGGCCGGGCAATCGCCTCGTAGCGCAGCTTGTCGCACGCATCGGAGGCGTTGGAGATCAGCTCGCGCAGGAAGACGTCGGTTTCGGAATAGACCGAGTGAACCATCAGGTTCAGCAGCTCGGCCACCTCGGCCTGGAAGGCGTGGGTCTGGGGGGCGGTTTGTTCAGTCATGGCGGCGACAATCTGGGGGCTCGCCAACGCCACATCAAGCCCATCGCCGGGATCGTTTTACCCACTACAATGCGTTCAACGAAACAGGGGAAACGCCATGTCGTCGCTACGGACGGGAGCCAATTATCGCAACAGCCTGCGCGACGGCCGGCGAGTGTTCGTCCTAGGCGAGGGCCAGATCGAGGACGTCGCAACGCATCCCGCGACGGCCGCGATGGTCGACGACTACGTCGCCTGGTACGACCGCCACGACGACCCCGCGTGGAAGGACACGCTGTTCGGCCCCAGCGGCGCGGTCGACTATCTGGTACCGCGCACTTCCGACGATCTCGTGCGCATGGGCAAGTGCTTTTCGGCGACGACCTTCCTCAGCGCCGGCAACGTGACCCACACGCCGGCTTATGGCCACCTGATCGCGCTCGGCATCCTGCATGCGGTCAATCTGCACAGGCCGTCGGCCGAGAGGACGGCCCATGCCGAGGCCTATCGCGCGGAGATCGCGCGTACCGGCCGCTTCCTGACCTTCGCCGCCGGCGCGGCGCCGATCGGCTACCGGCTGCGAGAAGATCCGGCCGATCGTGTCGCCCTGCGGATCGTCGGCCAGTCGGATGCGGGCGTCACGGTGCGCGGCAAGATCGGCATGCACACCAGCCCGGCCTTCGCCGAGGACGTCTATATCGGAGCGGTCGCCGGCGCGCTGCTCGACGGCCAGCGCGCGACCTTCGTCGTGCCGGTCAACGCAAAGGGCGTCACGGTGATCTGCCGCAAGCGCTCGGCGCACGATCCCAACCCCTTCACCTCTCCGCTCAGCAGCCGCTTCGACGAGCTCGACGGCCAGATGTGGCTGGACGACGTGCTCGTGCCGTGGAACCGAGTCTTCCTCACCGACTTCTCGCCCGAGCCGATCGCGCGCTGGCTGTTCTGGCACCAGCTCTATTGCTGGCTGTCGAAAGCGGAATTCACGCTGGGCCTGGCGCTCGCCTGCACCCATGCAATGGGGCTCAGCCAGCACGAGGCAACGATCGACTACCTGCTCGACCTCATCACCGACGTGCAGACCGTGCGGGCCTGCCAGACCGCCGCCGAGCGCGATCCGGAGATGACCGTCGACGGCTTCTGCGCGCCCAACCACAGCCATCTCGCGGCCGGCAGCATCGCCATGCTGAAGGCGCGGCGGCGCATGGCCGAAATCCTGCGCATCCTGCCCGGCTCCTCCCTGGTGGTGGCACCGTCCGACAAGGATCTCGCCGATGCAGCGCTCGCATCGGGGCTGGAAGAATCCTTCTCCGGCGGCGGCTACACCGCCCGCCAGCGCGCGGCGCTGCTGCAGATGGCGTGGGACCATGTCGGCTCCGCGCTCGACCAGCGCGAGCATGTGTTCGAGCTTCATGCCAACGGCGGCGAGGTATCGTGGCGCGGCAGGCTGCGCCGCAACTTCGACCGCTACAACGCGCTCGCCAACGCGGTGCTGCAGCGGCTCGACCTGCCGATGCCGACCGTCAACCTCGATTCGATCCGCGAGGCCCCGCTGGCCGCCCGCCGGCCGGTAGCGCCACCTCGCCCAGGAGAACGCTAGAGTGAAGGTCTTCAGCTCCATCGCCGTCCAGCCCGCTGTGGAGGCCCTGTTGCCCCGCTTCGTTGCCGAGACGGGAATCTTGCCCGACTTCGAATGGAACACCGCGCCCGCCTTCGTGAAGCGGCTGCAGGCCGGCGAGACGGCCGACCTGCTGATCCTCAATCGCCCCGCCACGGACACGATGATCCGCGACGGTCGCATCCTGCCCGGCTCGGAGGTGACGCTCGCCAGCTCCGCCGCTGCCATCGCGGTCCGGGCCGGCGCGCCGCATCCGGACATCGCGACCGCGGAGGCGTTGAAGAAGACGCTGCTGGCCGCCCGCGCGATCTCCTACACCGACCCCGCGGCGGGCGGCGCCAGCGGCATCCATTTCGCCAAGGTGCTGGAACGGATGGGGATTGCCGCCGAAATCAACGCAAAGAATCGCTTCCCGCCGGCCGGCGGCCTCAGCGGGCGGTTCCTGCCGACGGGGGAGGTCGATCTCGCCGTCCAGCAGGTCCCCGAGCTGAAGCAGGTGCCGGGCATCGAGATCGTCGGCCCTTTGCCCGCGCCCTACGGCCTGGTCACGGTGTTCGTCGCCGCGATCGAGCGATCGAGCGCGAAGGCGGTCGAGGCAAGGCGGCTGATTGACTTCCTGCGCACCTCAGCAGCGGCCGCGGTCTTCCGCGATAAAGGCCTCGAACCCGCCTAACAGGAGCGCATTCACATCCTTGCCGGACCGCGGGATGAGGCCTCACCGATTGGCGCGCGCGACCGCGGCATTCAGGAGGAGGTTCGCGCCGGGGACCGAGCGCACTAGCTCGATGTCCTCCTTCACGTTGTGGCTGATACCCTCGTGGCAGGGCGTGAAGATCATCGCGGTCGGCGCCATGGTCGCCACGGCATAGGCATCGTGCCCCGCCTGGCTGCGCATCTCGCGATAGGGCAGGCCGAGTTCCTTCGCCGTCGCGCGCAGGAGCTCGATGCAGTCGGGCGCGAACAGCTCGCTGCCCCAGCTCCAGCCCTCGACCACCTCGATCTCGACATTCGCCTTCCTCGCCGCCGCATCGATCGCGGCCCGGATGTCGCGGCCCATTGCCTCGAAGCGTGCCTGGTCGATGTGGCGATAGTCGAGCGTGAGCCTGGCCTCCTCGGCATAGGTGCCGGGCAGGTTGGGGAAGCTCTCGATCCGCGTCGTCGTGGTGCGGCCCTCGTCCGGCGCGTAGGCCAGGCCGATGTCGTTGACCGCGCCGATCACGTAGCCCGCGCCGACCAGCGCGTTGCGCCGCATCGCCATCGGCGTGCCGCCGGCATGCCCGGTGTCGCCCTTGATCGTGAGTCGCAGCGCCTTGGTCTTGTAGCCGCCGACCACGATGCCGATGTCGACTTTTTCGCGGTCGAGCACCGGCGCCTGCTCGATGTGGAGCTCGAAATAGGCATCGAACGCGCGCTTTCCAAGCGGCTCTGGTCCGGCGTAGCCGATCGCGTCGAGCGCCGAGGCGACCGTCACGCCATCGTCGTCCGTCGTCGCCAGGACGGTGTCCAGCGGGATGACGCCGGCGAAGGCCATCGAGCCCATCATCGGCGGCGCGAAACGGCCGCCCTCCTCGTTGGTCCAGCAGATCACCTCGATGCCGCGTTTGGTGACGAGGCCGCGATCGTTCAGCGTGCGCACCACTTCGAGGCCGCAGAGGACGCCCAGGATACCGTCATAGCGGCCGCCGCAGATCTGGGTATCGAGGTGGCTGCCGATGGCGACCGGCGGGAGGTCGGGGGCGCTGCCCTCCCGGCGGGCGAAGATGTTGCCGAGGCGGTCGATGGCGACGCTACAGCCCGCCGCCTTGGCCCAGTCGACGAACTGGTCGCGCATCTGCTTGTCCTCCGCCGACAGCGCGAGGCGGCGCAACCCGACCTCGCGGAAGCGGCCGATCCCAGCCGAACGCTCCAGCGTCGCCCACAGCCGTTCAGGATCGATCTCGAGCACATTGGTGGCGGCCACGGGGCGGACTCCTTCGGTTCTTCGCTTCCACCCTAGCAAGAACCGGGCACGAGCCGTGTGGTCATCTGCGGCAGGATGCGCTATCGCTCGTCGAGTTCGGGGGAGTGTCACTGCATGCGTCACCGCCACTATACCGGCCTGATCGTCCTGTTGCTGCTGGCGACGGCGCTGGCCGGCTGCAAGCCCGAGAACAGGTTCGTCCCCCCGCCCCCGCCGGAAATCTCGGTCGCCCCGCCGCTCAAGCAGAAGGTGACGCCCTTCATGGAGCTGACCGGCAATACCGCCCCGTACAACATCGTCGACCTGGTCGCCCGGGTGCAGGGCTTCCTGACCGCGATCAACTACCAGGACGGCAGCCCGGCCAAGAAAGGCGACGTGCTGTTCCAGATCGACCCCTCGACCTACGAGGCCCAGGTCAAGCAGGCTGAGGCTCAGGTCGCCTCGGCCAAGGCGCAGCTCGTGCAGTCGACGGCGGAGTTCAATCGCCAGGAGACGCTGCTGCGCCAGAACGTCTCGGCACAGAACACCTACGATATGGCCAAGGCAAAGCGCGATTCGGACGCCGCCAACGTCGAGAACCAGGAAGCCAACCTGACCATCGCCCAGATCAACCTCGGCTACACCAAGGTGGCGGCACCGTTCGACAGCGTCACCACGCGCCACCTGATCTCGATCGGCGAGGTGGTCGGCAGCAGCGTGAACACCAAGCTCGCGACCAGCGTTCAGCTCGATCCGATCTACGTGACGTTCAACGTGAGCGAGCAGGATGTCCTGAAGATCCGCGCCAACCTCAAGGATCGCCGCATCACCCTCGACGATATCAACAAGGTCCCGCTCGAGATCGGGCTGATGACCGAGGAAGGCTTCCCGCACAAGGGCCACCTCAACTACGTATCGCCCGAGATCGATCCCAACACCGGCACCATCCTGATGCGCGGCCTGTTCGAGAACCCCAACCGCGTCCTGCTGCCCGGCTTCTTCGTCCGCGTCCGTCTGCCGCTCGGCCTCGAGGGGCAGGAATCGCTGCTCGTGCCCGACCAGGTCGTGGCCGAGGACCAGGCCGGCAAGTACCTGCTGGTCGTCAACAAGGACGACACGGTCGAGCAGCGGCGGGTCACGACCGGCTCCCTCCTGCCCGGCAACCTGCGCGTGATCGAGAAGGGCCTCACCGCCGACGATCGCGTCGTGATCAGCACCAACGGCCGGGCAATCCCGGGCCGCAAGGTGGTGCCCAAGGCGACCACCATCGCGCAACCGGCCACGAAGTAGCCGGCCATGAACATCTCGAAGTTCTTCATCGACCGGCCGGTCCTGGCCAACGTGCTGGCAATCGTCATCGTGCTGATCGGCGGCGTCGCCGCCTTCAGCCTGCCGATCGCGCAATATCCCAACATCGTCCCGCCGACGGTGTCGGTGACGACCACCTACCCGGGCGCATCGGCGGCCACCGTGGTCAACCAGGTCGCGCTGCCGGTCGAGCTGCAGGTCAACGGCGTCGAAGGCATGATCTACATGCAGTCGACCAGCACCGATACCGGCACCTATACCCTCATCGTCACGTTCGATATCGGCACCGATCTCGACTTCGCCCAGGTGCTGGTTCAGAACCGGGTGAGCGCCGCGCTCGCCTCGCTGCCGGCGGCGGTCCAGGCCCAAGGCCTGACGGTGCAGAAGAAGTCGACCTCGATGCTCGAGATCGTGTCGCTGTCCTCGCCCGACAATCGCTACGACAGCCTCTATCTCAGCAACTACGCGACGATCAACGTGGTCAACGAGCTGGAGCGCGTGCCGGGCGTCGGCAACGTCACGGTGCTGGGCGTCGGCACCTATTCGATGCGCATCTGGCTCGACCCGATGAAGCTCTACACGTTCAGCCTCTCGCCCAGCGAGGTCATCAACGCCGTGCAGTCGCAGAGCCAGCCGGTGACCGCCGGCCAGGCAGGCATGCCGCCGACCGGCAAGGACCAGAGCTTCCAGTACACCGTCGACATCCAGGGCCAGCTCGACGCGCCGGAGCAGTTCGCGAACATCGTGGTCAAGGCCGCAAGCGGCAGCGGCGGCCGCATCGTGCGGCTGAAGGACGTGGCGAGGGTCGAGCTCGGCGCCCAGACCTACGCCACCGACTTCAACGTCGACGGCAAGCCCGCCGCGGGCCTGGCCATCTACCAGACGCCGGAGGCGAACGCGCTCGCCGTGGCCGGCGCCGTCGAGAAGAAGATGGAGGAGCTCAAGCGCGCCTTCCCGCCCGGCCTCGCCTACAGCGTGCCGTTCGACACCACGGCCTTCGTGCGCACCTCGATCAACGAGGTGTTCATGACGCTGTTCGAGGCCGGCATCCTGGTGCTGGTGGTGATCGTCGTCTTCCTGCAGGACTGGCGCGCGACGCTGGTGCCGGCGACCACGATCCCGGTCACCATCATCGGCTCGTTCGCAGCGATGGCCGCACTCGGCTTCACGATCAACCTGTCGACCCTGTTCGGCATCGTTCTGGCGATCGGCATCGTGGTCGACGACGCGATCGTCATCGTCGAGGGCGTGGCGCACCACATCGAGCGCGGCCTGTCGTCCCGCGACGCGGCGGTCAAGGCGATGGGGGAGCTGTTCGGGCCGGTGGTCGGCATCACGCTCGTGCTGATGTCGGTGTTCATCCCGGCTGCCTTCGTGCCCGGCCTGACCGGCAAGATGTTCGCCCAGTTCGCCCTGGTGATCGCCGCCACCGCCTTCATCAGCGCGATCAACGCCGCGACGCTGAAGCCCACGCAGTGCGCGATGTGGCTAAGGCCGTCGGTGCCGCCGGAGAAGCGCAACGTCTTCTTTCGCACCTTCAACGCCGGCTACGGCAAGGTCGAGCACGCCTATGCCCGGCTGATCGGCGGCATGGTCAAGCACGCCGGCCTGATGGTCCTGCTGGCGCTGGTGCTGGCGGGGATCGGCGGCTGGGGCATCGCCCGGCTGCCCGGCGCCTTCATTCCCAACGAGGATCAGGGCTACCTGATGATCGGCGTACAGCTCCCGGACGGGGCCTCGCTCGGCCGCACCGGTGCCACGCTGGCGGAAGCCTCGCGCATCGCCAAGGCGACGCCGGGCGTGCGTCAGGTCGTGGCGATCACCGGCGTGTCGATCCTCGACAACATGGCGCAGCTCGCCAATGCCGGAGTCGCCTTCGTCGTGCTCGACGACTGGAGCAAGCGCCTCAAGAACCAGGGGCAGGACCTACGCTCCATCGCCCAGAGCCTGCAGCGCGCGACCGCCGATCTGCCGGACGGTCGCAGCATCATCCTCGCCCCGCCCCCGATCCAGGGCATCGGCAACGCCTCGGGCTTCCAGATGCAGATCGAGCAGCGCGACGGCAGCTTCGACCTCGGCAAGCTGCAGTCCGCGACCGACGAGGTGATCGAGCTGGCGCGCACCCAGACCTCGATCGCCAATCCGTTCACCAGCTTCCGCGCCGGTGCACCGCACATCGAGGTCGAGGTCGACCGCACCAAGGCGGAGAGCCTGAACGTGGCGGTCGGCGACGTGTTCAGCACGCTGTCGTCGTTCGTCGGTTCCGCCTATGTCAACCGCTTCAACAAGTTCGGCCTCAGCCTGCAGGTCTATGTCCAGGCCGACGCTCAGTATCGCGCCCATCCCGAGGACCTGCTCAAGCTCAACGTCAGGAGTTCCGACGGCAAGATGATTCCGATCGGCACGCTCGCCCGGCTCAAGCCGGCTCAGGGTGCGGCAATCATCAGCCTGTACAATCTCTATCCGTCGGCCGCGATCGTGGGCACCCCGGCGCCGGGCTTCAGCTCGGGCCAGGCCCTCGACCTGATGAGCGAGATCGCCGCCAACGCGCTGCCGCCGGGCACGGGCTACGAATGGACCGCGATGTCCTTCCAGGAAACCATCGTCGGCAATCAGATCGTCTACGTCTTCGGTCTGGCCATCCTGCTGGTCTATCTCTGCCTCGCCGGCCAGTACGAGAGCTGGATCGCACCGCTGGGGGTGATCCTCGCCGTGCCGCTGGCGCTGAGCGGCCCCGCGATTGCGCTCGCCGCCGTCGGCCTGCCCAACAACCTCTACACGCAGATCGGCCTGATGTTGCTGATCGCGCTCGGCGCCAAGAACGCCATCCTGATCGTCGAGGTGGCGCGCGAGGTGCGCATGATCCAGGGCAAGCCGGTCGCCGAGGCGGCGGTCGAGGCGGCGATCACCCGGTTGCGCCCGATCCTGATGACCTCGTTCGCCTTCATCCTCGGCGTCGTGCCGCTGGTGACGGCTACCGGCGCCGGCGCCGCCGCGCGCGTCTCGCTCGGCATGTGCGTCATGAGCGGCATGATCGCCTCGACCTGCCTGGCGGTCCTCTTCGTGCCGTCCTTCTTCACCGTCCTGCAGCGCTTCGAGGAGCGGCTGAAGGCCCGCAAGGCCCCTCCGGCCGCCATAGCGCAATCCGAGGCGTAGCCCTCTCGAGAACGCTCTTGCCGGAGCGCAGGCGCGACGCCCGCACTCCGGCAAGACGATCAGGTGGAACCTGCCCGGTCCGCGACCGTTGACGCGCGGGAGCGCACGAGGCAGCGGTATGGAGTCGACCCGACGTCAGATGGCGACGCGCGCCACACTGGTGGTCGACGCCGCCGATTACTTCGCCGCGGCGCGGCTCGGCATGCTGCAGGCGCGACGCCGCATCATGCTGATCGGCTGGGATTTCGACGCGCGCATCCAGCTCGCGGATCCAGAGAAGCGGCTGCCGGGCGAACCCCGCACCCTGGGTGACTTCATCCTCTGGCTGGTCGAGAGGTCTCCCGATCTCGAGGTCTTCCTGCTGCGCTGGAACATCGGCGCGCTGCGCACCCTGTTCCGCGGGACCACGCTGGTCACGCTGATGCGCTGGATGGCCCATCCGCGCATCCATACCCGGCTCGATGCCGCTTCACCGCCCGGCGCCGCCCATCACCACAAGATCGTGGTGATCGACGATCGCCTCGCCTTCTGCGGCGGCATCGACATGACCAGCAATCGCTGGGACACGCCGGCGCATCTCGACGACGACCCGCGGCGCACCATGCCGAACGGCGCGCCCTACGGTCCGTGGCACGATTCGACGATGGCAGTGCAGGGCCCAGCCGCCGCTGCGCTGGGCGCCCTCGCGCGCGAGCGCTGGCGCGAGGCTGGCGGGCAGGCGCTCGAGGCCGTCCTGCCGCTCGATCCTTCGTCAGGCGAGGCCGCGCCCTGGCCCGACGGCCTGGCGCCGCATTTCCAGGACGTGACGGTGTCGATCAGCCGGTCGCGGCCGGCGACGGCCGGCGGACCGGCGATCGTCGAGGTCGAGGACACCTTCCTGGCCGAGATCGCCGCCGCCCGGCGCTACATCTTCGCCGAGAGCCAATATTTCGCCGCGCGCCGCATCGCGGAGGCCATGGCCGACCGGCTGGCCGAACCCGACGGTCCGGAGATCGTGCTGATCAACCCCGAACGCGCGCATGGGTGGCTGGAGCCGATCGCCATGGACACCGCTCGCGCCCGCCTCGTCGAGGTGATGCGCCAAGCCGACATCCATCGCCGCTTCCGCCTCTACCATCCGGTCACCGCGGCGGGCCGGGCGATCTACGTCCACGCCAAGGTCCTGATCGTCGACGACCGCATCCTGCACGTCGGCTCGTCCAACATGAACAACCGCTCGCTGCGGCTCGATACCGAATGCGACGTGACGATCGACGCCCGCACCGCCGTGGAGGACGAGGAGGCCGGCAGGATCCGTGCGGCCATCGCGGGCCTTCGCGACCGGTTGCTCGGCGAGCATCTCGGGCTCGCGCCGTATGCGGTGCGCGCGCGGATCGAGGCGGAGGGCTCGCTGATCGCCGCCATCGAGGCCCTGCGGGGTGACGGCCGGTCGCTTCGCCCCTACCGGGCGCCGGTGCTCAACGATGTCGAGACCTGGCTGGCGGACAACGAGCTCCTCGATCCGGAAGGGCCCGAGGAGATTTTCAAGCCGCTGTCACAGCGCGGCTTGCTGCGCCGCCTCCGCTTCCGCAGACGCCATCGCGCCTTGCGTTCGCCCACGTCGTCCCGCAAGTCGGACCGTCTGGTGCCGGACGAGCCGGCGGCCTGACGGCGCGCGGCTGCGGTACGATCAAGCGTAACCGAGAAGGCCAACCAGCATGTCGCCGGGTACCGGATTCCTGTTCATGTGGACCAGCAGGATCGGCAGCGACACACGGGCCAACCGCCGCGCCAGGACTGCCTTGGTCTCGTTCTTCATGCGCGCGAGGTGGGTCCTCAGCCGGCGCAGGCCGACGACACGCCAGCGCTGCAGGACGAACGGCAGCCCGCGCAGGCTCGTGGCCACGTACCACGTCTCCGTGCCGCAGCAGCACGGCGCCCAGCCTCTTTTGTAGGCCGCCTCGCCGATCCGCATGTCATAGTCGAGATTGCGCGCAAACGCCCATGAGAGACAGTGCTCGGTGATGAGCTGGCCCGGCGAGTAGGAACTCCAGGCCGGATCGTAGGCGCCGATCAGCGCTTCGACCCGTGCGCCATCGACGGTGACGAGATCGGCCGCGATCGTCACGCCATCCACCTTGAGCGTGAACAGGATCACGCCCGTCTCGCCGTCCGACGCCTCGGCCAGGGCGGCGAGGAAGTTGCGATAATCCTGCCGTCCGATCCACGCGCTCGACATGCCCTGGCTGGCGAGCCACCGCTTCTTCCGCGCCAGCAGCCAGTCGACGGCCTCGGCGCGACCGGTGCGCGGCTCGACCGAGATGACGAAATCGCCCTTCTCGGCCAGCCGACGACGCGCGCGTCGCAAGGTGGCGCGCACCGAGGCCGTGAGCGATGCCTGGTAGGCCGTCCAATCGGCATAGTTGCAACGCGGGGCCGACAGCGCCGGCGCCGGGAAATCGGCCGCCCGCCACAGGCCGGCGGTGCCGGCTACCGACGCGAATGCCGAGTCCTCGCGAACATAAGGCAGGATCGCGAGATCGCCGAGGCCCGCCGCCGCCTGCCACAACCGTTCCATGCGCCGACGGGCATCGATCCCCGGCTCGACCAGCGGCGCACAATATTCGCTTGCCTCCGCCCCGAGCGGCCGCACGATACGCCGACGATCCTCGAGATGCGTCACCAGCGGCCAGACGCCGACCAGCCGCTCTTCGGACCACAGCGACAGGCAATGCAGTTCGCGTCCCCTCGGCTGGCAAACCAGGCGCCATCCTGTCTCTGCCCACGCGACGGTCTGCGTGAACCGGTGATCGGGACAGCGCGACAGAAGGTTATTCCAGTGAGGAGCCAAGGCAGCCAGCTCATCGGCCGATCCGGCAACGAGAAGACGATCCTGAACCATTTGCAGTCATCGTAAAGAATCGCACGCATACTGCAATAGCACTATGAATGAGAAAATCGCCAAGCCCTTGCGGGCGTCCCGCCGACCGTGTCTGGTCAATCCGTGAACTCCGAGGATGCGCCCCCGACTTGCCGACTCCTTGATCAGACGAAGCGTGCGGGCGTGCGCCGCCCACAGGAGACAAGCGAGGTGAACCACGCCTGTCTCCGCGCCCCCGGCAGAGCGGACCGAAGAATGCCGAAGGGGGCGGCCGAGGTAAGGATGGCCGCGAGAGGCGGGTCTCTCGACACCACGTCGCTCCGCCCGGGACGATGCGCGAAAGGTGCTTTCCTCTACGGTCGGCCGATATCCCCTCCCGCAAGGACCTCCGATCTCGAGGAGCGGCGCTTCAGGCGATGACCGAGTTTTCCTCCACGCGCGACGCGGCGAGCCAGCTCATCGTCGCGGCAGTCCTGATCGGCGTGTTCGCGCTGCTGGCCGCCGACCGCGTCCATCGCGTCCTGGTGCCGATCGGCGCGGTGGGATTGATCTGGCTGATCTCCTATTTCACGCCGTGGCGGCTGATCTCGTTCGAGGGCGCCCGGCAGGCGGTCGACCTCAACGTCATCCTGCTGCTGTTCGCCATGATGGCGCTGGTCGGGGTGCTCAAGACCACCAACGTCTTCCCCTGGGCGGTCGACCGGCTGCTGGTGCGCTCTCGCGGCAATCCCGCCCGGGCGCTGGGTTTCGTCGTGTGGTTCACGGGCATCCTGTCGGCCCTGCTCGACAACGTCACCACTGTGATCTTCACCTATCCGATGGCCGCGTCGATGGCGCAGCGCCTGCGGATCAACAGCTCGGCCTTCCTGCTGCCCATGGTGATGGCTGCCAATATCGGTGGGACGGCGACCCTGATCGGCGATCCGCCCAACGTGCTGATCGGCGCCGACCCGCGCAGCGGCCTCAGCTTCCTCTCCTTCGTCGAGCATCTCACCGTGCCGTGCCTCGTCATGCTGGTCGTGCTGCTGTGGTACAGCCGCCGTTACTATCCGGCCGACGTGGGACGCGCCGCGCGGGCCGACCGGCCCGAGGCCGTCGTACCCTCGGGCGCCGAGCTGCAGAACCTGCCGCTGCTGCGCACGACGGCCTGGATCGCGCTGGCGATCCTGGCGGGCTTCCTCACCCATTCGCTGACCCACATGCCGGTCGCGGTGCCGGCGGTGATCGGCGTCGCCGCCATCCTGCTCGCGCAGGACTACTTCTATCTCCGCACGCACCGGCCGACGGCGGAGGAGCGCCAGCACGGCGTGCTCGCCATCCTGGAGAAGGACATCGAATGGCCGACGCTCGCCTTCTTCCTGTTCCTGTTCATCCTGGTCGGCGCCGCCGTGGCGACCGGCCTGATCGAGAGCCTCGCACAGGGGCTGGCCTGGACCGTCGGTGCGATCTCGGGCACCGCCGGCCTGTCATCCCGGGCGACGCTGCTGGTCGCCGCCCTGCTCGTGCTGTGGGTGTCGGGCGTCCTTTCCGCGGTGATCGACAACATCCCCTACACCGCGGTGACGATCCCGCTGGTCGCGAGCCTGATCGAGCGGCTGCAGGCGGGAACCGACGGGCAGGTCCTGTGGTGGGCGCTGGCGCTGGGCGCCTGCCTCGGCGGCAACGGAACGCTGATCGGCGCCTCCGCCAACGTCACCGTGACTGGCCTCGCCGAGAAGGACGGCCAGCGCATCTCGTTCACCGAGTTCACCGCGTTCGGCGCCCGCGTCACTGGCATCACTCTGGCAATGTCGTCGATCTATCTCGCGCTGTGGCTCTATGTCGGCTCGGCGCCCGTCAACATCGCGGGCGCCGCGTCCCTCGCAATTCTGGCGGCGGCACGAGTGCTGCTGTCGCGCCGCGCGTAGCGGCGCTTCGTTCTCACTTCTTGACGATGTTCCAGACCAGCGCCACGGGCGCGGGCAGCCAACCCTCGAGACGATCCTTGCGGTAAGCACCGAAGCCGCGCGCCTGGCCGACCGGCACGTAGATGCCCTGCTCGATCACCCGGTCCGAGATGGCGAAGCCCAGGATTTTGCGCCGGGCTGGGTCGGTCTCGTTGACGAACTCGGCACGCAGCTTCTCGAGCTGCAGGTCGCAAGGCCAGCCGAACCATGCCTTGTCGCAGCTCGCGGCGGCGAAGTTGCTGGTTCCCGGATTGTCGACATCGACCGTCGGGTTGGTCGTGAAGAAGATATTCCAGCCGCCCTTGGACGGCGGTTCCTTGCGCGCACGGCGGGCGACCACGGTGTTCCAGTCCATCGCCTGGAGCTCGACCTTGAACCCCGCCTGCTCGAGCTGCTGCTTGGCGACCGGCTGGAACTGGTTGGACGAGGCGAGATCGGTCTGGTGCAGCATGACGATCGGCGTGCCGTCGTAGCCGCTCTCCTTCAGCAGCGCGCGCGCCTTGTCGAGATCGGGCTTGATCAGCAGGTCGCCGTATTCCTTGCCATACGGCGCGCCGCAGATGAACGGCGCGTTGCACACCTGGTAGCGCGCCGGATCTCCGACCTGCGCGCGCTGCAGGTCCTCGATCGCCATGGCGTGCATCGCCGCCTGGCGTGCCTTGACGTTGTCGAACGGCGGATGAAGATGATTGAAACGCATCATCCCCTGGCCGCCCAGCGCATTCCAGGCGAAGAGCGCGACATTCCTGTCGGCACGCAGCAGCGGCTGCAAGTCGGCCGGCGGCGCCTCGATCAGGTCGATCTCGCCCGCCAGCAGGGCGTTGACCGCGCTGTTGGCGTCAGGAATGGCGAGCCATTCGACGCGATCGACCCGGGCGACCTTGCCGCCCGCCATCATCGACGGCGGTTCGGCACGCGGCCGGTAACGGGGATTGCGGACATAGACGACCTTCTCACCGGCCTTCCATTCGTCCTTCTTGAAGATGAACGGTCCGGAGCCGGTGGTGTCCTCGATCTGCTTGCCGGGATCGGTCTCTGCAACACGCCGGGGCATCATGAACGGCACGTTGGACCCGATCTTGCCCAGCGCCTCCAGCACCAGCACGAAGGTCCTGGTGTCGATCGTCTTCAGCTCGGCCGTCGCGCGCATCAGGAGCTGCCCGAAGCCGTCGCGAGCGCCCCAACGACGGATGGAGGCAACGCAATCGTCCGCCGTGACCGGCTTGCCATCGTGCCATTCGAGCCCGTCGCGCAGCTCAAAGGTCCAGGTCAGCCGATCGGGCGAAACCTCGTACCGGTCGACCATCTGCGGCTGAATCTTGAAGTCGGCATCCATCGCAAACAGCACGTCGTAGATCATGTAGCCGTGGTTGCGCGTGATGTTCGCTGTGCTCCAGATCGGATCGAGGAGCTTGAGATCGGCGTGCGCGACCATGCGCAGCGTCGATTGCGCGGACGCCGGAAGCGGCAGGGCCCCGAGCACCCAGAGCACGATTGCGAGGACCGTCTTGCGCATGCGTCGTCGTCCCTTTCCCGGCCGGCACCCGAATCGACGCAAGCTC
>CAMFJT010000029.1 GCA_945957125.1 uncultured Rhodospirillales bacterium
GAACTTCTTCATGCACTCGGGATATGCGTCAGATTAATCGCTCGATGCTCTAGGCCCGAATCATCACCGGCAGGGAGCGGATGCCGCGGATGAAGTTGGAGTAGAGCCGCACCGGCTCTCCGACGATCTCGGGGCGCAGCCCGCGCTTCAGGATCTCGCGCCACAGGATGTGGATCTGCAGCTCGGCCAGCCGGTCGCCGACGCAGCGATGGATGCCGGCACCGAACGAGAGATGCTGGCGCACCTTGGGCCGATCGATGCGGAAGGTTTCGGGATCGTCGATCGCCGACTCGTCACGGTTGCCCGAGACGTACCACATCACCACCTTGTCGCCCTTGCGGATGGTCTTGCCGCCGAGCTCGGAATCGCGCGTCGCGGTCCGGCGCATGTGGATGACCGGCGTCTGGTAGCGGATCATCTCCGACACCGCCGCCGGCATCAGCGCGGCATTCGCCTCGAGCTTCGCGCGCTCGCCGGGATGGTCGGCGAACGCCATCAGCCCGCCGCTCATCGAATTGCGCGTGGTGTCGTTGCCGCCGACGATCAGCAGCGCGAAATTGCCGATGAACTCGTTGAGCGGCATGTCCCGGGTCGCGTCGGAATGCGCCATCATCGAGACCAGATCGAACCTGGGCGGCTGCGCGGCACGCTCCTTCCACAGCTCGGCCATGATCGCCGCCATGCCGCGCAGCTCCGTCATGCGCTCGGCGTCGCTCTTCACCACGGCATCCTCGGCCGCGACGTTGCAGATCGCCACGTCCGACCACCAGGTGAGCTTGCGCCGGTCGGCGAACGGGAAGTCGAAAAGCGTCGCCAGCATCATGGCGGTGAGCTCGGTCGAGACCCTGTCGACCCAATCGAAGGTTTCGTTGCGCGGCAGACCGTCGAGCAACGCCGAGGTCCGCTGCTCGATGGTCGCCTGCAGGTTGGCGAGATTGGAGGGCGCCACGATCGGCGCCACCGTCCTGCGCTGCGCGGTGTGGCGCGGCGGATCCATGCGGATGAAGTTGGGCAGCTCCTCGCCCTGCGGCTGGTCGGTGATCTGGATGCCGCCGAGCTGCGAGGCCGACGAATAGGTCGCGGGGTCGAGCTCGACCGTCAGGATGTCGGCATAGCGCGTGACCGACCAATAGGGCCCATACGGGCTTTCGGGATGGTAATGGACGGGGTCCTCGGCTCGCAGCCGCGCGAAGTGCGGCCGCCACGTATCCTCCCGATAGAGCCTTGGATCGCCGACATCTTGGTGTGCCGTCATGGTCCCAGCCGGCCTGCGGCGGGCGCCGGAGTCAAGCGCTTTCGTCGCAACGCGTCCCCGTTTGGCGCGTTGACAGCGCGGAAGGGCAGGCGCACACCGTCGCCCCGCCGCCCCCTTCGGCCGGCGATTCACCCATGGCCCCTGACGACCGCACGTCGCCCCTGTCCGCCGTTACCCTCCCTCCGGCAAACGGCAACTCCGGCCATACGCCCGCCAAAGCCGCCGCGGCTGCGCTGGTCGTGGGCGCGCTGGGCGTGGTGTTCGGCGACATCGGCACCAGCCCGCTTTACACTCTTCGTGAATCCTTCACCCACGGCTCGGGGATGACTCCCACGCCCCGCCACGTGCTGGGCGTGCTGTCGATCCTGTTCTGGGCGGTGACCCTGACCGTGACGATCAAGTACGTCACGCTGATCATGCGCGCCGACAACAAGGGCGAAGGCGGCGTGCTGGCGCTCGCCACGCTGGCAACCCAGGGCCTGAACGGCCGCGGCCGCAACATCAGGCGCGCCATCACGCTGTTCGCGGTGATCGGGCTGGCGCTGTTCTACGGCGACGCCATCATCACCCCCGCCATGACGGTGATGAGCGCCATCGAGGGTCTCGATTCCGTGGCGCCGGGCATGAGCCCTTACGTCGTACCGATGTCCCTGGTCGTTCTCGTCGGCCTGTTCATCCTGCAATCGCGCGGCACGGCCGATGTCGGCCGGCTGTTCGGGCCGGTCATGCTGGTCTGGTTCCTGGTCCTGGGCGTGCTCGGCGCCTGGCAGGTCGCCAAGCATCCCTCGGTTCTGCTGGCGCTCAATCCGATCTACGGCGTCAACCTGATCGCCGACCGCGGCTGGCCGATCTTCCTTGCTTTCGGCTCGATCGTGCTCGCCGTCACCGGCGCGGAAGCGCTCTATGCCGACATGGGCCATTTCGGCCGCAAGCCGATCCGCCTGGCCTGGCTGTTCATCGTGCTGCCCGGCCTGATGCTCAACTATTTCGGTCAGGGCGCCCTGATCATCGAGGATCCCAAGGTGGTGCGGCAGGTGTTCTTCGAGCTGGTGCCGAAGGACATGGTGCTGGGCCTGGTGATCCTCTCGACGCTCGCCGCCGTGATCGCCTCGCAGGCGGTGATCTCGGGCGTGTTCTCGCTGACCCGGCAGGCGATCCAGCTCGGCTACCTGCCGCGCATGGAGATCCAGCACACGTCGGAGACCGAGATCGGCCAGATCTATGTCCCGCGCGTGAACTGGCTGCTGATGGCCGGCATCGTGGCGCTGGTCGTCGGCTTCGGCTCGTCGGACCGGCTGGCCGGCGCCTACGGCCTCGCCGTGACCGGCGCCATGCTGGTCGATGCGGCGCTCGCCATGGCCGTCGCGATCCTGGTCTGGAAGTGGAAATGGCCGGTGGCCGCGCTGGTGTTCGGCCTGCTGGCGATCCCCGACGTGGCCTTCTTCATCGCCAACGCCCTCAAGATCCCTGACGGCGGCTGGCTTCCGCTGCTGGTGGCCGGCCTGGTGTTCTTCACCATCACGACCTGGCGCCGCGGCCGCGCCCTGGTCGGCGCCGAGCTGGCCGAAAGCGCCCTGCCGCTGTCGCAGTTCCTCGACCGCATGGAGCGCGCGCCCGATCGCGTCGCCGGCACGGCGGTGTTCCTCACCGTGGACGCCACCTCGACGCCACCCGCTTTCCTGCACAATCTCAAGCACAACAAGATCCTGCACGAGCGCATCATCGTCATGCAGGTCGACACGATGGACGTGCCGCGCGTACCCGAAGCGCGCCGGGTCGAGGTCGAGAGGCTGGGCAAGGGCTTCTATTCGGTGATCGCCCGCTACGGCTTCATGGAGCAGCCGGACGTGCCGGCCGCCCTGCGCGCCTGCCGGCCGCACGGCATCGCCTACGACGAGATGGAAACCAGCTTCTTCCTCGGTCGCGAGACCCTGGTGCCCGCCAGCCGCTCGCGGCTCGGCCGGTGGCGGCGGGACTTCTTCATCTCGCTCAGCCACAGCGCGTCGGCGACCAAGGCCTTCTTCCGCATCCCGCCCAACCGCGCCATCGAGCTCGGCAACCAGATCCAGGTGTGATGGCGCGCCAGCCGCTCCTCCTGCTGCCGGGCCTGCTCAACACGCGCCGGGTCTACGACCACCAGATCGCCGATCTCACCGATATCGCCGACGCGATCGTGCCCGAGCTGTACCACCACGATTCGATCGGCGCGATGGCCCAGGCCGCCCTCGACGCCGCACCGGCGCGCTTCGCGCTCTGCGGCTTCTCGATGGGCGGCTACGTCGCTTTCGAGATCCTGCGCCGCGCACCGGAGCGGGTCGAACGGCTGGCGTTGATGGACACGCAGGCCACCCCGGACACGCCGGAGTCGACGGCCCGTCGCCGCGGCTTCATCAAGCAGACGAAGCTCGGACGCTTTCACGGCGTGCATCCCTCGCTGCTGCCGACAATCGTGCACCGCAGCCGCCTCGACGATCCGGCGGTGGTCCAGCCGATCCTCGACATGGCGACCGAGATCGGCGCCGACGGCTTCTGCCGGCAGCAGACGGCGATCATCGCGCGGCCCGACAGCCGGCCGCTACTGGTCGAGATCGACGTCCCGACCGTGGTGATCGTCGGGCAACAAGACCAGCCTACCCCCGTGGCGCGGGCTCGCGAGATGGCAGCCGACATCGCCAATGCGCGGCTGGCGATCATCGAGGAGTGCGGCCACATGGCGCCGCTGGAGAAGCCGGTCGAGGTCTCGGCCACGCTCAGGAGATGGCTGACACCATGACGACGACCGTTTATGCCACCGAGGATCATCTCGCCGCCGACGAATACATCGACGTGGTGAAGAAGTCGGGTCTCAACCGTCCGGTGGAGGATCGCCCGCGCGTCGAGCGATTCCTGAAGCACAGTAACCTGTTCGTCACCGCGCGGCAGGACGGCCGGCTGGTCGGCTTCGCCCGCTCGCTCACCGACTTCTGCTTCTGCTGCTACCTGTCCGATCTCGCCGTCGACAGGGCCTGCCAGGGCCAGGGGATCGGCAAGCGGCTGATCGAGGAGACGCGCAAGGCCGCCGGCGGCGAGCTGACCACGACTCTCCTGCTGTCGGCGCCGACCGCGGTGACCTTCTACCAGGGCATCGAGATGCCCCACGCCGACAACTGCTACCTCTACCGGCGCACGCGATAGCGCTGCTTCCGATCACCTTCTGCCGGAGGCGCCCCCGAGCAGAAGCCTTCTCCAGCCTTGATGTGGATCAAGGCCGGTCGAGATTGGCGGATCGACGCTGCCCGCAGACAAGGGGGGGAGCGTTCCATGCCGCGCAGCCACGCCGTCGTCTGGATGGACTTCAGGGAAGCCCAGGTCTTCCGCTTCGGCACCGAAGATGTCGAGAAACGGCGCCTCAAGGCGCGCAACGCTTTCCGCAAGGTCCATCACAAGGCCGGGGCGATCGGCGGGGGGCACGCCCACAGCGATCGCGCCTTCTTCGACGAAACCGTCGAGGCCCTCGATGGGGTGACCGAATGGCTATTGGTCGGCCCGGGCGTCGCCAAGCACGACTTCCAGCGTCATGTCGGCGAGCGGGCTCCGGACCTGAAGGCCAAGCTCGCCGCCGTGGAGACCATGGGGCACCCCACGGACGGCGAGCTGGTCAGCCAGGCCCGCCTCTTCTTCAGGGCCTTCGACAGGATGCAGCCGCAGGTGCCTTCACGAGCGGTCTGAAACGACGAGGAACTCTATTTCTTCGTCACTTGCCCGCGGATCTCTCCGCCCTTGTTCTTGTCGGTGTGGACATTGAAGTACCACTTCCCCGCTTGCAGGTCGGCGGCCTGAGCATCGGTCAGCGTCACCTCACCCTTGATCGGGTTGGCCGCATCTTTCGCGGGCACCACGACAGGAGCGTTGGTCTTGGCATCGGCCGGACCATGGAAATGTGCCATGGTCGCCGGACCGGTGAGGTCCTTGTAGTTGACCGTGTAGGTGAGCTTCTTGCTGGCCGTGTCATAGCTCGCGGCGAGCGTGCCCGAGCCTTTGCTGTCGTTGGCCGGCACTTCGCTCGACGCCTTGAGATCGGCGGAATAGGTCTCGGTCGCGGCGAACGCCGCCGGCGCCAGCGCCAGCATTGCAGCAAACGTCAGTATCGTCGTCTTCATCGTGCGATCCTCCGGTCAGGCCCGCGAACGTCGCGGTTCAACGATCACATCAACGCGCCTATCAGGTGAAATGCTCCCGGCGGTAACGTTGTGTTGATGGAACCTCTTCATGAATGCCGAACACCAGCGCGCGCTCGCAGCCGCCGAGCACCTCCTCGGCATTCCGCTCCAGCACGGGAGAGCATTGAGCAACGACGAGCGGCGCAACCTCGTCCTGCGCGCCTTCACGCCCTCTCGCTCCATCATCATCAAGGTCACCCGCGACAGGAGCTATCGGCCGCGCGTTGCCGAAGCGTTCGAGTCGGGGCTGGTCAAGGAATGGCTGGCAACGGCGTTTCTCGCGCGGCATGCCCCCGGCAATGCCCCGGCGTTCCTCGGGGGCGACGCCGAGCTGGGCCTCATCGTGCTCGAGGACCTCGGCGGGAGCCTCGGCAGCCTGGTCGCCCCCTTGCTCGGAGAGTCCGCCGAGGCTGCGGAACATGCCCTCGCCGCCTATGCGAGAGCGGTAGGGCAATTGCATGGCGACACGCTTCACTGCATCGACCGGTATGACGATTTCCTGCGCCGCGATTTTCCCGCAGCCATCAGACGGCCTTTCGATCCCGAAGCGTGGCGCACCAGCGTCGACAAGGTGGCGGCCCTGCTCGGCGACGCACCGCCGGTCGACGCGATCGAAGCCATCGCGCAACGCCTGTCCGATCCTGGCCCGTGGCTCGGCCTCGCTCATCGCGACGGCTGTCCGGACAACGTACTCTTGTCGAATCGCCGCGCGCATCTGATCGACTATGAATTCGCGGCGCCGGGCCACGTGCTGCTCGATGCCACGTACTGGCGGCTGGGCTTTCCGACCTGCTGGTGCGCCGGGCGCCTTCCCGACAGGGTCGTGGCGGCGATGGATCGTGCCTATCGCGACGCCCTGCCGATCGACGTGGAGGACGAGGACTTCCGCCAGGAAATGGCGATGCTGCTCTTCGCCCGGATGTTCGCCAGCCAGGCTTGGCTGCTCGAGCGCGCGCTCCGGGAGGACGCCACCTGGGGCATCTCGACCAACCGCCCGCGCCTGCTTCGGCATCTCGATGCCGCCATCGCCGGCGCCGAAGACGTGGCGATCCTCGCCGGATTGAGAGCCACGGCGATACGATGGCGTGAGGATCTCGGCCGGCGTTGGCCGAGCGTCCAGCCGCTCGCGCTCTATCCTGCTTTCAGGTAGCCGCCACGTCGCCCACGACGCGGACCCTCACCCGCACCGAATTGCCCGGCAGGTAGGCCAGCGGCATGTCCTCGCTTTCGATCGTCGACAGAGAAGCGCGTGATGCCCCTGCCGCGACGGCGCGGTCGTTGGCGACGGCCTGGGCCGCGGCAAGCGCTTCCGGCCGGGTCATGTCCTTGAAGATCTGGTCGCACTCGCCCGAGACCTGGGCGATGGCGGCGCCGACGGCATTGGCGCAATCGCCGTGCTGCACATGGATGACCTTCGAAACGCCCGGAAGCGTATCGGGGATCAGGAAGGCGCCGCCGCCGACGGCGATCAGCGGCACGTCGCCCGCTTCGGTCTTCATCCGGTCGATCGCCTCCTCGGACAGGCGGGCCGCTTCGTCGAAGACCTTCCGGCAGGTCGCCGCATCGAGATGCGCGACCTTCTGCCTGTCGCCGAGCGACAGCACGCCGGCAGCGATGGCGATATCCGTGGTAGTGAGCTGCCTGCCCCCGAAGGCGATGCCCTCCTTGAGCAGGCGATAGCCGACCGAGAGCGGCCCGACCTTCAACGGATCGAGCTGCACATGGCTGCCGCCGCCCAGCCCGATCGACAGCAGGTCGGGCATGCGGAACAGCGTGCGCACGCCGCCGACCTGGACCACCGAGTTAGCCTCGCGCGGGAAGCCGTTCTTGAGCTGGCCCACGTCGGTGGTCGTGCCGCCGACATCGATCACCATCGCATCGGCCAGGCCCGAGAGATAGGCCGCACCACGCATCGAGTTGGTCGCGCCGGAAGCGAAGCTGTAGACCGGCAGGCGCCGCGCCTGGCTCGCCTCCGCGACCGTGCCGTCGTTCTGGGTGATGAACAGCGGCGCATCGATGCCGGAATCGGCGATCGCCTTCTCGAAGGCCGCGATCGTCTCACGCGACAGATCGGCCAGCGCCGCATTGAGCAGCGCCGCGTTCTCGCGCTCGAGCAGGCCGATGCGGCCGAGATCGGACGAGCAGGTGATGACCGCGTCGGGAATGACCGCCGCGACCAGCTCGGCCGCGCGGCGCTCGTGGCTCGGATCGAGCGGCGAGAAGATCGCCGAGATGCCGACCGACCTGAGACCCGCCGCCTTCATCTCCTGCGCTGCCCGGGTCACCGCTGCCTCGTCGAGCGGCATGAAGAGCCGGCCGTCGAACTCGTGGCCGCCCTCGACCATCCAAACGCCGCCGCGCACCAGCGCCGCGAGATCCTCCGGCCAGTCGCAGAACGGCGGCAGCGAGGCCGACGCCGGCATGCCGAGCCGAAGCGCCGCGACCTTGGTCAGGGAGCGTCGCTGCACGACGGCATTGATGAAGTGCGTCGTACCGATCATCACGCCGTCGAGCTTCTTCGACGCGCCACCCGCCTCCTTCAGCACGCCGCTCGCCGACAGGCTCTTCAGGGCATCGAGGATGCCCGTGGTGACGTCCTCACTGGTCGGCGCCTTGACCGCGCCCGAAACCTTGCCGTCCTCGATCAGGACCGCGTCGGTGTTGGTCCCGCCCACGTCGATGCCGATGCGTCTCATGTTGAAAACACGCTCCTGAAATCGAGGTCGTAGCCGAAGGCGCGCGGGCCGACATGCTCCAGCCCCTTCGGCGTAAGGAAGATGTCGGGCGGCGGCAGCGCGATCACGGTGATACGCTGGCCGTAGCGGATCGTCTCGCTGCCGACCGCCTCGCCGGTATCCGAATTGAGCACGCAGATAAGGTCGGGCGTCATGGCCAGAGGCTCGCCGTCGCGGAACGAGGCGATCCACTCGTTCTGGAAGTTGATGCTCATCGTCGAACCGCGCCAGTCGTCGAATCCGTCGAACCGCACCACGCCGCGCAGCCAGCCTTCGGCAGCCCGGCGCTGCACGTCGACCACCTTGCCGCGGAAGAGAAGCTTACCCGGCTCGACCGCGAGCACGGCGGCGATCGGATCGTCATGCCGGCGCTGCGCCTCACGCACGGCGGCGCCGATCGCCATCGCCTTGGTCACGGTTCCGTGGATGCCCCATTCCTTCACCTCGGCGCCGGTGCGCGGCGGCTGGCAAGTCGCGGCGGAGGCGCCGTACTCGGTGCAGACCTTGCGCGCCACACGCTCGGCCCATTTCCAGGTCGGCACCTTGTGCACGATGCTCTCGAAACCGCGCACGTCGACGATGCTCACCGGGCAGGGCGCCAGCCCGCCGATCGCAACCGAGGTCATCTGCAGCTCGGGATAGGCGCGGGCCATGGTGTCGGTGTCGACGATCGGGCGCTTCAGGTGCGCCGCGGCCATCAGCGGGCGAACGCCGTTGGCGCCGCCGATCTCCATGCTCATCAGCGCGGCGAAGCGCTTGCCGATATGCTTCTCCATGACCGACACCGCGCGCGCCAGGGTGAGGCTGTCGATCAGCCGCTCCTGCCCGACCAGCGGCGCGCCCATGTTGGCGACGGTGCCGACCCAATCGTCGTCGGCAAGGTCGGCGGCATCCATGAGCTCGATGCGATGGCCGTCCCTGTACAGCGCGCGCATGTTCAGCAGCGGCAGATAGGGATTGCCGCCGCCGCCCGTGCCGAGGATCCAGGCGCCGAGCGCGAGCGATTCGATGTCGTCGATGGAAAGCGCTCGCCGACTCACGCGAACACGCTCTTGAACTCGAGGTCGTAGCCGAACGCGCGCGGCCCGACATGCTGCAGGCCCTTGGGCGAGAGGAACACCGGCGGCGACGGCAGCGCGATCACGGTGACCCTCTGCCCGTAGCGGATGGTCTCGCTGCCCACCGCCTCGCCCGAAACCGAATCGAGCACGCAGATCAGATCGGGGGTCATGGCGAGCGGCTTGCCGTCGAGCCAGGCGACGATCCACTCGTTCTGGAAGTTGATCTCCATCGCCGCGCCACGGAACTCGTCGATGCCCTCGAAGCGCGTGCGGCCGCGCAGAAAGCCCTCGGTGGCGCGGCGCTCGACGTCCATCACCTTGCCCTTGTAGAGCAGCTTGCCCGGCTCGACCGAGAGGATGGCCGCGATCGGATCCTCGTGCTTGCGCTGCGCCTCGCGCACCGCACTGCCGATGGCGATCGCCTTGGTCGTGGTGCCGTGGATGCCCCACTTCTTGACCTCGGCGCCAGTGCGCGGCGCCTTGCAGGTCGAGGCGATCGAGCCGTACTCGGCGCAGATCTTGCGGCTGACCCGCTCCATCCATTTCCAGGTCGGCACCTTTTCCACCACCGATTCGAGGCCGCGCACGTCCACGCTGGTCAGCGGGCACGGCACGAGGTCGCCGACCGCCATCGAGGTCATCTGTGCCTCGGGATAGGCGCGGCCCATCATGTCGCTGTCGATCACCGGACGCTTCAGGTGAGCGGCAGCCATCAGCGGTTGGATCGAGTTGCCGCCGCCGATCTCGAGCGACATGATCCCGCGGAACCGGTGACCGATATGGCGCTCCATCAGCTCGACCGCGCGCGCGATGGTGCGGCTGTCGGTCAGGCGCTCCTGGCCGACCAGCGGCGCCCCCATGTTCGACACGGCAGCAATCCAATCGTCGTCGGCCAGCTCGGACGCCGGCATGAGCTGGACGCGGTAGCCTTCCTTGTAGAGGGCGCGCATGTTCAGCAAACCGAGATAGGGGCTGCCGCCGCCGCCGGTGCCCAGCACCCAGGCGCCCACGGCCAGCGATTCGATGTCGTCGAGAGTGATGTCGCGTAGCGGCATTGCGTTGCCAATCTCCCCTGCGGCTTCTATGTAGCCCGCTGATTTCCGCCTGACAAAGGAACCCTACGCAATGACCGAGCCAATGAAGTTCGTCGCCTTCTGTGGCAGCCTGCGCAAAGGCTCGTTCAATCGCATGGCGCTGCAGGCCTTCATCGACCGCGTGCCGGCGGGCGCGACGGTCGAGACGATCGAGATCGGCGACTGGCCGCTCTACGACGCCGACCTCCAGGCCAAGGGATTCCCCGACAAGGTGCAGGCGGCGCAGCAGGCGATGCTCGCAGCGGACGGCGTCGTGTTCGCTTCGCCGGAGTACAATTACTCCGTGCCGGGCGTGCTGAAGAACGCCATCGACTGGCTGTCGCGCATGACGCCGCAGCCGTTCGCGGGCAAGCCGATGGTGGTGTTCGGCGCCTCGGGCGGGCCGCTCGGCACGGCGCGCGCGCAATATCACCTGCGCCAGATCATGGTCTTCCTCGACGGCCGGATGGTGAACAAGCCGGAGGTCATGATCGGCGCGGCGCAGACGAAGTTCGTCGACGGCAAGTTCACCGACGAGTTCGGCGCCAAGCTGCTCACCGATCTCGGCGCGGCGCTGGCGCTCGCCGTTCGCCAGGCCAAGGCCGCCGCCGCCGTGAAGTAACGCAGAACATCTACGACGACCCCGGCTTCTTTGCCGGCTACAGCCGGCTCCGGCGCTCCATCGACGGTCTCGACGGTGCACCGGAATGGCCGACGCTGCGATCCATGCTGCCCGACCTCGCCGGCAGTCGCGTGGTCGATCTCGGCTGCGGCTTCGGCTGGTTCTGCCGCTTCGCGCGCGCGGCGGGAGCGGCGTCGGTGCTCGGCCTGGACGTTTCCGGCAACATGCTGGCCCGCGCGCGTGAGACGACACGGGATGACGCCGTAACCTACCGCCAGGCCGATCTCGAGACGCTCGACCTGCCGACGGCCGCGTTCGACCTCGCCTACAGCGCTCTCACCCTGCACTACCTGAAGAACCTCGCCCCGCTATTCGGCTCGGTGCATCGTTCCCTGGCGCCCACCGGGCACTTCGTACTCTCGGTCGAGCATCCGCTCTATACCGAGCCCGGTCCCGACTATCTCGACGAGGGCGCGCGCACGACCGACTGGCTGGCGACAGGCGTCATCAAGCAGCACCGCACGCTGGCGGCCTATCTCAATCTCCTGATCGCCGCCGGCTTCGCCATCGACCGGGTCGAGGAATGGGGCGCGAGCCGCGCGCAGATCGCGGCCCATCCCGAATGGAAGATCGACCATCGCCGGCCGTCCTTCCTGCTGGTGTCCGCTAGTCGAGCATCTCGCGCAGCACACGGCCCGTCGCGGTGATGGCGAGCAGGGTCGGCACGCCGAGCACCGGCTTCACCTGCTCCTTGGTCTCGGGCGAGTAGCTCATGCAATCCATCGCCACGAGATCGGGCTTCCTTGCCGCCAGCCGTTGCGCCGCCGCCTCGGCCTCGCGTGCGCCGGCGCTCGGCGCCAACGCTTCCGCGAACACCTCCAGCCCTGGCCGCGCCCACTTCGCGCCCAGCTTCTCCGCCTGTTCGGCGGCCGGGATCAGCAGGCCGAGCCGGCCGCGCGGCAGCAGGCCGGCCGCGAGCCCGCTCAGCACGCGCGAGGGGAACAGGATGCCCTCGTCACCCTCCATCGGCGGGAAATCGCCAGTGCAGGCATAGACGATCACATCGCAGCCGTCGGCCCGCAGCTTCGCGAAGGTTTCCGGCGAGTGGGCGATGACCGCCTTCTTCGAAAGCTTCACGTCGCGCCCACCGCGCAGCTTCGTGTAGAGCGTGTCCGGACCGTTCTCCGGCCGGGCGGCGTCGATCTCCGCCTCGCTCAACCCGTCGAGCGCACCGCGCAACACGACCTTGGTGCCCGGCGGCGCGTGCCGGGCGAAAAGGTCCGCCATGTCGTCGCGCGGCGCCTGGCCAACCGTGATGATCCCGAGAGTGTGTGCCATGGGCCGATCATACGCCCCAGGCGCCGATTGGCCAGCCCACCTCGCAAGAGTAGGAGAGCACCATGTTTGAACGCATCACTTTCGATCCCAAGATCATGGGGGGCCGTGCGTGCATCCGCAGCATGCGTATCCCGGTGTCCGTGATCGTGTCGCAAGTCGCCTATGGCGCACCCGACGACGAGATCTTGCGAGAGTATCCCAATCTCGAGCGCCAAGACATTGCCCATGCCCTCCAGTACGCAGCGTGGTTGACGCAAGAGCATCCGATCACACCCTAGCGGGGCTGCATCTTAGATCGACAAGGCATGCACACGCGCATTTCCGTCGTCCTTCGCTCCGCTCAGGAGGACAGAGTTTGACGCATCCAGATGCTGTTTGCCCGCTCAAGCAGGCTAGCCCGCCTCGGACCTACCAAGCATCCTGTCATCCTGAGAGCGTGTGAATTTTTCCAATTGATGCCATGCCGCTGGGAGCGCGGCTCTGGAGAGCCGCGCTCCCGGCAATGAATAAATTCAAAAGCTCTGAGGAGTGTGGCGCAGCGAAGGACTCGCCGAGCGAGCAGGCACGAGCCATGCGCCTTGCATGAGATATCATGCTTCGGCCCACGCCGAAGGACACTTCCCGCGCTCCATGGTAGGGCATCGATCAAATGGCATCCAAGCTGCCGCTGCTCCTGCTGCTGATCGCGATCACCTGCCTCAGCCAGTTCTATCGCGTCTCCAACTCGGTGATCGCGCCGGACCTCGTGCGCGACCTGCATCTCAGCGCGCGCGAGCTCGGCTGGGCGGGCAGCGCGTTCTTCCTGGCGCTGTTCGCCGTGCAGCTTCCGGTCGGCCTGTGGTTCGACCGTTTCGGCGCGCGGCGGACCGTTTCGGCGGTGTCGCTGCTCGCGGTCGCGGGAGCGGTGGGGATGTCGTTCGCGGCAAACGCCGCCGACCTGATCGCCGCGCGTATCGTCATGGGGCTGGGCTGCGCGGCCTCCTTCATGTCGGTGGTGTTCCTGTGCGCGCGCTGGTTCGAGCCGGCACGGCTGGCGACGGCGCTGTCGTGGGTGTTCGCCGCCTCGAACCTGGGTACGCTCGCGGGTGCCACGCCGCTCGCCTGGATCGCGGCGACGATGGGATGGCGCAACGGCTTCCTCGGCCTCGCGGCGCTGACGCTGGTCGTCGTCGCGCTCTTCTACCTGTTCGTGCGCGACCGCCCACCCGGCTCGCCCCTGCCGGCGACCCACAAGGAGCCGCTGGGCGCGGTCCTCCGCGGCCTTTGGGAGGTGTGGCGCACGCCCGGCCTGCTGCCGCTGCTGTCGATGCATTTCTTCGCCTACGCCACCATGCTGACGGTGCTCGGCGTATGGGGCGGGCCGTATCTCTTCGACGTGCACAAGCTCGACGGCGTGGCACGCGGCAACGTGCTGCTCGCCATGGGGCTCGCCCAGACGCTGGGCATCCTGGCCTACGGGCCGATGGACCGCGTGCTGCGCTCGCGCAAGAAGGTCGTGATCGGCGGCACCTACATCTCCGCGAGCCTGTTCCTTCTCCTCGCGCTGATCGCCCATCCCCCGCTGCCCGTCGCGGTCGCGCTCCTGGTCGCGGTCTGCTTCTTCTGCGCCTTCGGCACCGTCATCGTCGCGCAGGGCCGCACGCTGTTCCCCGACCGGCTCGGCGGGCGCGCGGTCACGACAGTGAACATGGCGCAATGCCTCGGCCTCACCGTATTGCCTGTCGTGACCGGCTACATCGTCGAAGGCTTCGGCGCGGGCGACCTCGCCTATCGCGTCGTTTTCGGCGCGCTGGCCGGCGGGCTGGTGCTGGGCTCGCTCGCTTACTTTCGCGCGCCCGACAACGCCTCGATCAGGGCCGCAGCACCGTCCAGCCCTGCTCGCTGAGCTCGATCAGCGAGACCACGCCGGAAGGCACCAGCTTCGCGCCATCGAACAGCGCGATCTCCTCCGGCTTCTTGCCTTCATTGCGCGCCATGTTCTCGCGCGTGTTGCTGCAGGCCTCGAGGACGACATTGGGCAGGCTCTCGGAGATCGACTTCAACCGCCCGAGCACGGGCGAGCGATCGGTCCGGAGCATGTTGAGACCGGCGTTGAACGCCACGATCCGAATCTCGACCTCCTCGCCCTTCGCGCCGTAATAGCGCGCGACGTTGCCGGCGACGTTCAGCACGGCGTTCATCTTCTCCGGCGTGTCGTCACTGATCTGCAGAGCCAGGCGATGGGGCTTGTCGGCCGCAAGGGCCGGTAGAGTGGTCAGCGCGATCGCCACCGCGAGCAGGAGACGTCGCTTCATGGGCCTTCCTCCGTCATGCCGGCCGGATCGGCGCCGATGACCTTTACGTGCCGATTGGGCTGCAGCCGGACCGTCTTCTCGCGCTCGATGTACTTCCCGACCACGTCGTAGACCGCCGGCCCCTCCGTGCCCTCGTTGACCGAAGCCCAGCCGCTCACCGTGTACTTCCTGCCCGCATCGATCCTCTCGCCGGTGCGCAGCAGGACCATGTCCGAGACGCGCTGCCCCGCCGGCCGGTCGATCGTGAGCGTGTAGGCAAGCCCACCCGCCCGCACCATGTCGCCGCCCTGCTGATAATAGGGGTCGGGATTGAACAGGTTGTCCGCCACGTCCTCCAGCACCTCCTTGAGATAGGCGCCGGTCATCTCGGTGCGATATGCCGCCGGATAGGTGATGGCGGTCTGGTTGTAGACATCGTCGCCGGTGATCTCCTGCCCGGGCAGCAGGCTCGCGCCCCAGCGGAAGCCGGGGGACAGGGCGATCTCGACGTCGCGCTCGGCCAGCAGCGCCTGGCAGATCAAGTCGTCGAACGTGCCGTTGAAATTGCCACGCCGATAGAGGAGGGAGTCGGTCCGGCCCAGCACCTTGTGCAGCCTGTCGAGATGAGGCTCGCGCACCTCGCGGATCAGCGTCGCCATGTCGGGATCGGGCGCGATCGCATCGGCGAGCACAGGGATCAATCGGAACGCGTAGCCCTGGATTCGCCGGTCGCGCACGTCGAGATCGAGCCGCGCCAGGAACTTGCCGTGGCTGCCGGCAGCGACCAGCAGCGTGTCGCCGACCTTGACCGGCCGGGGCAACGCGTCGTGCGTGTGGCCGGTCAGGATCACGTCGATGCCCTTGATACGGCCGGCCAGCTTGCGATCGACATCGAAGCCGTTGTGGCTCAGCAGCACGACCAGATCGACCTTGTCGGCGCGCAACGCTTCGACGTTCGCGGCGATCTTCTCTTCCTCGATGCCGAACGACCAGTCGGGGATCAGGTAGCGCGGGTTGGCGACCGGCGTGTAGGGAAAGGCCTGGCCGATCACACCGATGCGCAAGCCGCCGCGCTCGAACACGGCGGAAGGCTGGAACACCGGATCGCCCCAGGTCGCCTCCTTCACGTTGCCGGCGAGGAAGGGGTACTTCAGCGCCTTGACCAGTTCCTCGACGCGCCTGGCGCCGTAGGTGAATTCCCAATGCGCGGTCATTGCATCGGGGGCGAGTGCATTCATCAGGCGGACCATGTCGCCGCCCTTGCTCTGCAGGGCGGTGTAGCTGCCCTGCCAGGTATCGCCACCGTCGAGCAGCAGCACCTTGTCGCCGCGCTCGGCCCGGATCGCCTTGACCAGCGTCGCCATCCGGTCGAGCCCGCCGACGCGGCCATAGGTCCGCGCCAACCCTTCGAAATCGGCGCAGGCCAGCGCGTAGGCCTCGGCGCTGCCACGCCCGATCTTGTAGGCCTCCAGCAGCTTCTCGCCCACCAGATGCGGCGGCAGTCCCGTGTCCGCGCCGACGCCGAGATTGGACGACGGCTCGCGGAAATAGACCGGCACGAGCTGGGCATGCAGGTCGGTGAAGTTGAGCAGCGTCACCTGCCCCGTGGCCTCGAAGCGCAACAGGTCATCCTGCGTCGGCACGCGCCGCTGCGCGCGCGCCTTGCCGATGCCGAACGCACCGACAGCCGCCGCGACCTGAAGCAGCGAGCGCCGGCCGAGGCTCATGCTCTTGCCGGGCCGCGGGCGTCCCGCCCGCTCATGATTCCGAGCGGGCGGGATGCCCGCGCTCCGGCAAGAGCTCCGATGATCATGAAACCTCGATCTTGCTCTCGGCGGTCCAGCTCTGCTTGTTGTCGTCGGTCCAGGTGAACTTGAGCGTGCCGCTTTCCTCGACCTTGACGAAAAAGGAGAGATAGGGATTCGCCGCGACGGCGGGCTCGAGCTTCGCATTGAGCACGGGCTTGCCGTTGAACGTCACGGCGAGCGCGTTGACGATCAGCCGCGGCACGAGCTTGCCGTCGGCGTCCTTGCGCAGGCCGGTCTCCATCGGATGCGTGATCAGCGTCTTGACCTCGACCAGCTCACCCTTCTTGGCGGTGGTCGGCACGCGCAGGCGCGGCTTGATGTCGTCAGCCATGTCTTCCTCCTCAGCCGCCGCAGCCGCCGATGGTGACCTTCACCTCGCGGCTCGCCGTGTAGAGCGTGCCGTCGTTCATCTCGGCCACCGCGACCAGCTTCTGCGTCTGCTGCAGCCGGACCCGCAGCGCCACCTCGGCCTTGCCCGCGAGCGGCGTGAATTCGTAGACGGCGACACCCGGATTGGGATTGCCGTCGGCGGCGACGTAGAGCGCCTTCACGTAGGACTTTTCGCTCATCTCGCTCTCGACGCTGACCGTCAGCGGCACGGCATTGCCGTTCTCCGCGATCTCGGGCGCCTTCAGGCTCACCTTGCCGTCCTTCGGCGTGCCCTTGGCCATCGCGGCGATCCAGTCCCGCGCCTGGTCGGGCGTGGCAAAGGCATTGCGGGCAAGCAGCGCGCCCGCCAAAGCCCCCAGCGCGGTCCGTCGTGTCAGTCTCGAAGCAACCATCTGGATCCCCTAATGCCGGATGTTCGGCGCGGTGAGCTTCAGCCCCTCGTTCATCTTGCGCAAATAGAGCTCCAGCTCGCCATATTCAACGGCGTCGGGCGGCAGCTCGTTGGCGCGCACCTGCACGTTGCACCATTCGAAGCGCTTGCGGATGTCCCACACCTCGTTGCGGCTGGTGCGCCACAGCGGGAAATGGTCGAACTGCCCCTTGGGCTCGCCCAGCCACTGGCCGCGAATCCATTTGTTCGCCGCCTGGCCATGGCAATCCACGCAGGCGAAGTCGAACTGGCCGACCTTGAGCTCGGCGAGCTTCACGCCACGGTCATAGGCGGCCTTCGCCTCGGGTGAGGAAAGATCGACCTTGATCGCCTCGCCATTGGCCAGGCTGTGCAGATAGACCGACATGTCGGTGTTCTCGCGCGACTGCATCAGCCAGTCCTTGCCGGCGACCGCCTTGGCATGGCGGGCGATGAACTCCTCCGCGCCGAGAACCTTGTTCAGGCGGGGCTCCCATTTGGGCATCTCGACCGCCCAGCGCTTGAAGCTGGCCTGCGGCGTGGCATGGCACGACGCACAGGATTGCTTGAACAGCGCCGCCCCTGCCTCGATCCTCTCGGCGGCGGGATTGACGAAGGGGTCGAGCGCGTCACGGTCTTCGACCGGAGTGGGCCTCTTCTCGGGGTCGTCGAGCGCATTGGCGAACTTGGCCGGCGTCTTCAATGTCTTCAGGAAGGCGACGATGTCGCGGATCTCGGGCTCGGTGTAGAAGCCGTGCTTGCCCCATGGCGGCATGACCGACTTCGGATTGTACACCCGCGCATCGAAGACGTAGTTGAACAGCCATTGGTCGGTGCGGCCGGCATTGCCGATCTCCGACAGGTCCGGCCCGACATTGCCCGGCGTCTCCAGCGTCTTCGGTCCCATGACATGGCAGGCCAGGCACCCGCCGCCGCGGTTGCGATCGAAGGCGAGCTGCTGGCCTCTGGCCGGATCGCCGGTCACCGCACCGACCGCGATCTCGCTGCCGCTGGGCGGCGTCGCCGTGGGATTGGCCAGCGTGTTGTACTTGTCCCAGTTGGTTTTGTTCCAGCCGGGATAACGCTGCCACGGCGAGGGCGCGGCCGAGCCCTCCAGCGACAGCGGCGCCTGCGCCAGAGCCGGAGCCGCGGAGAGCACGAGGGCAATAAAGGGAGCGAGCAGGCGCACTATCGTGTCGCCTTGGCGAGGAAAGCGATCAGGTCCGCCTGCTGGGCCTCCTGCTTGAGGCCGACAAAGACCATCTTGGTTCCCGGTACGCGGCCCTTGGGATCCTTGAGATACTCGGCGAGGGTCTTCTCGTCCCAGACGATACCGGAGCCCTTCATCGCATCCGAGAAGGAGAAGCCTTGCGCGGTGCCGGCCTTGCGGCCGATCACGCCATGCAGGTTCGGCCCGACGGGGCTGGCGCCGTCCTTATCCACGGTGTGGCAGGACTTGCATTGCTGGTTGAACAACCGCTCGCCGCGGGCCTCGTTGCCGCTCTGCGCTCCTGCAACCCCGGCACTCACGAAGGCAAGCACGAAAGGCAGTGCGAACGATGTCTTTTTCATGATCGTCTTCCCACTCTGTGAGTCTGGAGATTGCTGACGTTTCGCCGCGATTCAAGTGATAGATTATCGGGCATGCGCAAGCGCCTTTGCCTCGCCCTCCTGCTCCTGGCTGCCGCGAGCGGCATGGCGCATGCCGAAGCCGTCCAGATCAAGCCCGGCCTGTTGCGGCTCAACGGGAACCTCGACGTCCCGCCGGGCAAGACCGTAGCCGACGGGATCGTGCTGATCGTGCACGGCACCCTCTCGTGGCACGGCCAGGAGACGATCGCGGCGCTGCAGAAGAACCTCGAGGCACGCGGCGTCGGCTCGCTGGCCATCACCCTGTCCCTGGGCATCGACGACCGGCAAGGCACGCGCCGTTGCGACGTAATGCATGACTACGCTGTGGCCGGGGCAAAGCGAGAGGTCGGCCTGTGGATCGACTGGCTGGCCGGCAAAGGCGCCCGCACGGTCGACCTGCTCGGGTTCTCGCGCGGCGGCGCGCAAGTGGCGACGTTCGCGCCCGAACTGGCGCGAGCGCGTCGTGTGGTGCTGCTCGCGCCTGCCTTCGCATCCGCGGGCGAGCAGGCCCAGAGCTACCAGCGCGCCTTCGGCCACGCCCTCGCCCCCGAGATCGCCGAGGCCCGCAAAAATCCGTTGCAGCAGCGCACCGCCGATTTCCTGGGCTGTCAGCAGGCGCCCGTGCTGAACGCGACCTTCCTCGACGGCTACGCCGATCTTCCGCCGAGCCTGGCGGCGAAGACCGGCCATCCGACGCTTGTCGTCATTGCCGGCAAGGACGAGGTCGTGCCCGACCTCGCCGCCAAGCTGCCGTCCGACGTGAAGCCGGTGGTGATCGAGGGCGCGACCCATTTCTTCCTCGACCTCTACGGCGAGGAAGCCGCCGACGCGATCGCCAGGTTCCTGAAGGAATAGCGGGTCATCAGATCGCGCTACTCTTGCAATCGGTCCGGCCCTCGATCCTCTGGCTCGAAATTGAAAGGACGGCCGGAAGACCGCGTGTCTAAGATGCAGCGCAACCGTGGAGGCCGGAGAGATGCAGCGCAAACTGTTGACGATGGTGATTGCCGCAGCCACCGCGAGCGGCTGCACGACGGGCCCCGACGTTCAACAGGGCCCCGGGCCCGTCATCTGGAGCGCCTCGTTCAACGCCCAGTTCGACGCGATGGCGAATTGTCTCGCTCGTCTCTATACCCCCGAATACACCGCCGTGCCTCAGATCAATCAGCGCGAGCAACGCGCCAACGTGGTCCTGACATTCCCGCAAGGCTCGGCCGTCATGGGAGAGTTCCAGATCCGTCAAACCAACGCGAGCACGTCCGAGATTTCATGGCGCACCATTGGCGGCACGCCCCAACGCCCGGGATCCAGCCGCCAAGCGCGCGAACGCGTCGAACGTTGCGAGCGCGGCGGCTCCTAACGCCCGGCAAGCCGGGGAGACTGTAGATGACTTGTGCTGAAGATGCTGGGCGGCGACCCTCCCGATATTCCAAGCGCGTCGGCTCCCTCGTGTTGAAGCCGAGACGTCGTCACCCGCCGTCCTGAGCGGAGCGAAGGACCTCATGCCAATCCCCCGGTCCGTGTCTGATCGTTCGGTGAGGTCCTTGCTCAGGACGACGGCAATTGAAGTGGAAAGGATTGCGCGCCCCTGCGATCCGAGACACGGCCGCATGCTCTTCGAAGGGCACGCTCCGGTGATTCAGTCGGCCTTGATGCCCTGTTCCTTGATCAGCGTCGTCCAGACCTTCTCCTCCTCGAGATAGAAGGTCCTGAACTCCTCCGGACTCGAACTCCTGATCTCGACGCCCTGGAGCTTGAAGCGCTCGACGACCTCGGGATCGGCGGCGACCTTGGCGATGGCGGCCTGCAGCTTGTCGACGATCGGCTTGGGCGTGCCGGCCGGCACTACCATGCCCTGCCAGAAGATCGCCTGGAACCCCGGCAGGTTCGCCGCCTCGGCGACGGTCGGGATGTCGGGAAAGGCGGGCGACCGCGTCAAGCTCGAGATCGCCATGGCGCGTGTCTTGCCGGAGGCGAGGAACGGCTTGGCCTCGAGCGAGGCGGAGAACATCATCTGCGCATTGCCGGAGGCTACGTCCTGGCCGCCCTGCGCGCCGCCGCGATAGGGCACGTGCGTGATCTTGAGGCCGGTGCGCGCCTTGAACAGCTCCGCCGCCATGTGGTTGGTCGCGCCGACGCCCGAGCTCGCGATGTTGAACTTGCCGGGGTTGGCCTTCACGTAGTCGATCAGCTCGAGCATGGTCTTCGGCGGGAAGTCGGCCGTGACGTGAAGGATGAACGGCGTAAACGACATCAGCGACACCAGCTCGAAGCTCTTGTGCGGGTCGTACTGCACGTTGCCCTGCAGGGTCGGATTGACGACCAACGACGTGCCGCCGGCATAGATCGTGTAGCCGTCGGGCGGCGCCTTGGCGACGAAGTTGGAGGCCACCGTGGTCGCGGCGCCGGCACGATTGTCGACCACCACCGTCTTGCCGAGGATGCCGGTCATCTTGTCGGCATAGACGCGCGCCACGGCGTCGTTCACCCCGCCCGGCGGATAGGGCACCACCATGGTGATCGGCTTGGTCGGCCAGTCCGTCTGCGCCGTCGCGGCAAGCGGCAGCAGTGCCGCCGACAAGGCGACGGCGAGGAATGTCGAACGCTTCATTTATTTCAGCCCTCCCTGACGAAGAACGGCAGCGTCACGTCCTTGCTGACCGGCTCGAACTGCAACCGCACCTTCTGGCCGAGCGCGAGGCTCGCCGCATCGACACCGTGCAACGGTGCGTTGACGCGGACGCCGGCATCCATGTCGACCAGCGCCACGATGTACGGCGCCTGCGCCTTGAAGAAGAAGTTGAACGGATGATGGCACACCGTCCAGGCGTGGATCGTGCCGCCGAGCGGCGCCTCCTTGAACTCACTCTCCATCGAGAAGCAGTGCGGGCAGACCGGTCGCGGATAGTGCCGCACCTTTCCGCACGAGGCGCAGTGCTGGAGCATGAAGCGGCCCTCGCGCAGGCCGTCCCAGTACGGCTGGCTCTCGCGCGTCGGCGTCGGCATCGGCCGTTCGGGCAAGGGGGCGGGCGTGGTGCTCATGCTGCTCTCCTCAGGATGGCGAGCGAGCCGTCGCCCATGTCGCCGTAGCCCGTCACGAGCCCGACCTCCGCATCCGCGACCTGCGCCTTGCCCGCTTCGCGGCGGAGCTGCCGGGTCAGCTCGATCACGTGGTTGAGGCCGACGACATGCCCCTGGCTCAGCAGCCCGCCATGGGTGTTGATCGGCAGCGCGCCGCCCAGGCCGATCCGGCCGTCCATGACGAACGGCCCGCCCTCGCCCTCCTTGCAGAAGCCCAGGATCTCGAGCTGGCGGATCACCGTGAAGGTGAAGCAATCGTAGATCTCCGCGACGTCGATATCCTTCGGACCGACCCCCGCCATGGCGTAGCCGCGCTTGGCGGCCTTCACCAAGCCGAAGTCGAGCAGGTCCGGACGCTGCGCGATCGAGGCCGGCGATTCGGGATGCCCCTCGGCCACGCCCATGATCGTCACCAGCGGCTTCTTCAGGTCGCGCGCGCGGTCGGCGGCGCTGATGACGATCGCGGCACCGCCGTCGCTCTCCAGGCTGCAGTCGAACAGCCGGAACGGATCGGAGATCATGCGCGAGGCGTGATGGTCCTCGACCGTCAGCGGCTTGTTCATGACGACGTTGCCGTTGAGGATCGCATGCCGGCGCGTCGTCACCGCGACCTCGGCGAAATGGCGCGACGTGGTGCCGTAGAGCTCCATGTGCCGCCGCGCCCCTTGGGCATAGAGCTGCGCCGGCGCGAACATGCCGATCGGCGCCTCGAACTCGGCGGCCAGGGCGAATTGCGGGAACTGCTGCAGGCGGGTCGACACGCGCGCGCCGGAATAGCCGGTGCGGCCGACCGAGATGAGCACGTTCTTGCAGACTCCGGTTGCCACGGCCATCGCCGCGCTCTGGATCGCCGCGACGCATGTTGCTCCGCCCATCGGCACGAACAGCGACAAGGTAAGATCGGGCAGCCCGAGATTGGCGACGAAATCCTCGGCGATGCCGCCGCCGGGGAAATAGGGCACCACGCCGTCGATGTCGCGCGGGCTCAGCCCCGCATCCTCGATCGCCCTGAGGCTCGCCTCGAGCTGCAGCGCCAGTCCGCTCTTCTGGGTGCCGCGTGTATAGGCCGTCTCACCGATGCCACTGACCGCGGCTTTTTCGCGAAGCGCATGCGCCATTAGGGTTCCTCCACCGCGCATGTTGGCGCAAAGGCCGGACAAAGTCTTCCGCCGTCCTGATCTGCCTGGTTGGCCGGTCTGAGTGGACATGCACACGCGCACAGAGTGTCTTTTGCCGGGGGGCGCCACTGGAGTGGCGCGCGCCCAGCAGAACTCATCCGGTCAAAAATTCGCAAGCTCAGGATGACAACGAATACCGCCCCCTTACGCCCGGAAGCGCGCGATCGCCTTCTCGTCGAACGCGAGGCCCAGTCCCGGCTTGGTCGGCAGGACGAGCTGGCCGTTCTCGATCGCCGGCGTCTCCTGATAGAGGGCGACCATCCACGGCATGTACTCGACGGTCAGGCCGTTGGGGCAGGCGGCCACCATGTGCAGCAGCATCTCGGGCATGACATGGCTGACGACCGGCAGGTTGAACGCCTCGGCCATGCCGGCGACCTTCATCCATTGCGTGACGCCGCCGACCCGCGCGAGGTCGATCATCACGATGTCGACCGAATGTGCCTGGATCATCTGCCGGAACGGCGCGATGCCCCAGACATACTCGCCGCCGGCGATCGGCGTCCGAAGCGCGGCGGTCACCCGTGCCAGCCCTTGGAAGTCGTCGGCCGCCGTCACGTCCTCGAGCCAGAACAGGCCGACGCCTGCATCCTCGACGCGGCGGCCGATATCGATCGCCTGCTCGGGCCGCCAACGCTGGTTGATGTCGCACATCAGCTTGATGTCGGGGCCGATCACCTCGCGGATCACCGCCACCCGGCGCACCTCCTCGGCCGGCGTCGGATCGCCGGGCAGCGCCATCTGGGTCTTCATCTCGCGGAAGCCCTTCTTCAGGAGCGTCTCCGCCGCCTGCTGCGCCTGCTTGTCGGTGAGGCCGCGGCGCAGCGAACCGGAAGCGTAGGTCGGGACCCGATCGCGATGGCCGCCCAGGAGCTTCCAGAGCGGCTGGTCGAGCGCCTTGCCCTTGATGTCCCACAGCGCGGTATCGATCGCCGACAGCGCGAGCGTGAAGATGCCACCCGGCCCCGCATCGCCGCTATTGGCGCGCAGCTTGGCGACGATCGCCTCGATGCGCATCGGATCCTCGCCCACCGTCAGCGCCGCCAATTCCTCGACCGCGGTATGCAGCGTGCGGCTCATCTTGCCGTACAGCGTGACGCCGATGCCCTCGACGCCGCTGTCGGTGCGCAGGCGAAGCGCAACCGCCGGACGGGTGCGGCCGGCCTCCTCCGGCATATTGGCCAGCGGATCGTCCTCCGGCACCCTGAGGGCGATCGCCTCGAAGCTCGCGATTTTCATCGGATATCCCTCCCTGCCGTCCGCGATCCGAAACCAGGCCGCGGCTGAATGACCGTTCACATTGGCACGGTTTTCGGCCAAAGTCCGCCGCAGCACAGAGGGAGAGCGGTATGGATTTCGAATACTCGGATCGCACGAAGGAACTGCAGGAGAAGCTGCTCGAGTTCATGGACGACGTCATCTATCCGGCGGAGACCGTCTACGAGGAGCAGATGGAGAAGGCCAAGGATCGCTGGCAGCTCCCCCCGGTCCTCGAGGAGTGCAAGGCCGAGGCGAAGAAGCGCGGGCTCTGGAACATGTTCCTGCCGGCCGACCGCGACACCGGCGACACGCACGGCACGATGGGCCTGTCCAACCTGGAATATGCTCCGCTTTGCGAGATCCTCGGCCGTTCCTCGATCGCCTCGGAAGCGGTCAACTGCTCGGCGCCCGACACCGGCAACATGGAGGTGTTCGCGCGCTACGGCAGCCAGGAGCTCAAGGACAAGTGGCTGACGCCGCTGCTCAATGGCGAGATTCGCTCCTGCTTCGCGATGACCGAGCCGGCGGTCGCTTCGTCCGATGCGCGCAACGTCGAGTGCCGCATCGAGAGCGACGGCAACGACTACGTCATCAACGGCCGCAAGTGGTGGTCGTCGGGCATGGGCGATCCGCGCTGCAAGGTCATCATCCTGATGGGCAAGAGCGATCCCAGCGCGCCGGCCTATCGCCAGCAGTCGATGATCGTCGTGCCGCGCGACACGCCCGGCATCAAGATCGTCAAGATGCTGCACGTGTTCGGCTATGACGACGCTCCGCACGGCCATGCCGAAGTGGTCTACGAGAACGTCCGCGTGCCGAAGGCGAACATCCTGCTCGGCGAGGGCCGCGGTTTCGAGATCGCCCAGGGCCGCCTCGGACCGGGCCGCATCCATCATTGCATGCGCGCGATCGGCGTCGCGGAGCGGGCGCTCGAGATGGCGATCAAGCGCGCCAAGAGCCGCGTCGCCTTCGGCCAGCGCATCTCGGAGATGGGCGTCACCAAGGCGCACGTCGCCGATATGCGCATGGAGATCGACATGGCTCGGCTGCTGGTCCTCAAGGCCGCCTGGGCGATGGACAAGTTCGGCAACAAGGAAGCCCGCCAGCAGATCGCGATGATCAAGGTCGCGGTGCCGAACATCACCTCGAAGGTGGTCGACCGCTGCCTGCAGATCCACGGTGCAGGCGGCGTCAGCCAGGTGTTCAAGCTCGCCAGCATGTACGCCCACCAGCGCACGCTGCGCCTCGCCGACGGTCCCGACGAGGTCCATCGCGACCAGGTCGGCCGGCTCGAGATCGCCAAGTACAACTGAGTCCGCTCTTCCGGACCAAGCGCAAAGGCCACCCTGCGGGTGGCCTTTGTTGTTTCGTCTCGACTCGACCTCGCCCGGCGCTATTCGGCCTTCACGCCGGTGTAGTCGATCATCTGCTTCCAGTAGGCCAGGTCCTCCTTCTGCCGCCGGGCGAATTCCGCCGGCGTCGAGCCGATCGGATCGAATCCGAGCGTCTTCCATTTTTCGAGCGACTCGGGATCCTTGAGTGCCCGATTGATGTCGGCCGACAGCTTCTCGACGATCGGCTTCGGTGTGCCCGCCGGCGCGAACATGCCGTACCAGCCGTCGACCACGAAATCCGCGAAGCCCGCCTCGATCATCGTCGGCAGGTCGGGCGCCGACGGAGAGCGCGTGGCACAGGTCTGCGCCAACGCCTTTACCCGGCCCGCACGCGCCTGCGGCAAGGCCGATGGTAGATTGTCGAACATGAAGGCGATGCGGCCGGCCATCAGATCGGGCTGCGCCTGCGCGCTGCCGCGATACGGCACGAGGGTCGCCTTGACGCCGGCTCTCTTGACCAGCAGCTCGGCGGCAATGTGCTGGCTCGAGCCGGTCGCCGCCGCATAACCGACGCCATCCTGCCGGCCGATCCAGTCCACCAGTTCCCGTGCCGTCCCCGCCGGAATGCTGGTCGGGATCACCAGGGCCATGCATGCCGTGCCCAAGAGCGTCAGAGCCTCGAAATCGGCGATCGGATCGTACGGCAGGCGCGGATAGAAGATCTTGTTGGAGCCGTTGGTGCTCTGCGTTCCGAGCTGGATGGTGTAGCCGTCCGGCGCCGCCTTGGCCGCAAGATCGGCGCCGATGGCGCCGGCCGCGCCGCCCTTGTTCTCGATCACGATCCCGGCCTTCCATACGTCGCCCAACCGCGCCGCCAGGATCCGCGACAACGTATCGGTCGGTCCGCCCGGAGGAAATGGCACGATCCAGCGGATCGGACGCGTGGGAAAGGCATCCTGGGCCGACACGGGCGTGAGAGAGGCGAGAAGGCCTCCCGCAGCGACGAGCCCCAACCCAAGCAGGCGGTTGGCCGATGCGCGGACGATCGCTGCGCCTTGGATGACGAAAGAGTTCCTGCCCATACGCCAATTATCGACGGAACCGACGAATTGTCTTGCGCCGGCCCTTGCCATAAACTTACTGACCAGTAAGTTATTAACATGAAGCCCAAGAAGCAGCGACGCGCGCCAGCCGAGCGTCCAGGCGAAATCCTCGAGGCGGCGCTGGCGCTGTTCGTAGAAAAAGGCTTCGCCGCGACCCGGCTGGACGACGTGGCCGCGCGCGCGGGCCTGAGCAAGGCAGCGATCTATCTCTATTTCCAGGACAAGACGGCGCTCTTCCAGGGCGTCGTGCGCCGCGCCATTGGCGACAACCTTCTTACGGTCGAACGGCTCGCCAGGTCGCACGCCGGACCCGTCGCGATGCTGATACCGGTCATCCTGGATTTCATGGCGAGCCGGGTCGAGGACACGCCGATGGCGTCGATCGCCAAGGTCGTGATCGCCGAATCGCGCGCCTTCCCGGAAATCGGCCGCTTCTACCTCGATGAAGTGATCGGCCGCGGTATCCCGATCTTCGAGGGTCTGATCGCGCGCGGCATCGAAAGCGGCGAGTTCCGCCAGGTCGACCCGATGCTGACGGTCCGCTCGCTGATCGGCCCGATGCTGCTCAGCATCATCTGGAAGACCGTGTTCGAACCGATCGGCGCGGAGAAGCTCGACGCGCGTGCACTCGCCCGCCACCACGCCGACCTGATGTTGCATGCGTTGAGGCCATCATGAAACGCATCGTGCCGCTTCTCGTGGTTGCAGCGCTCGCGGCCGCCGGATTCTACTGGCGCACTCCGCTGCTGTCGGCGCTCGGCTTCGGCGGCGAGGACGGCCGCTATCTCGGCTACATCGAGGGCGAGACCAGCCTGATCGCGCCGCCTGTGGCCGGCCGGCTGGTCGAGCGGCCAGTCAATCGCGGCGACCAGGTCAGGAAGGGCGATCGCCTCTTCGTCATCGACCCGGTGGTGGCCAAGGCGGAGGTGGCGCGCACGGAGGCGGCCCTGGCCGAGTCCCGCGCGCGCTACGAGAATCTGCTGAAGGGGAAGCGGCCGGAGGAGCAGGACGTCGTGCGCGCCCAGCGCCGGGAGAACGACGCTGCGCTCGCCCAAGCGGAGATCGAGTTCAAGCGCCAGACCGACTTGCTCGCCAAGGGCGTCGGAACGCGCAAGGACTACGAGCAGTCCGAATCGATGGCGCGCCAGCTCCGCTCGCGCGCCGCCTCCCTGGCGGCGCAGGAAAAGGTCGGCGACCTCGCCGCCCGTCCCGACGAGATCGCCGCCGCCCAGGCGCAGGTCGGACAGGACGAAGCCAACCTCGCCCAGGCGCACAAGCGGCTCGACGACCTGATGCCCCTCGCGCCCGAGGACGGGCTGATCGAGAACACCTTCTTCAATGTCGGCGAATGGGTGCCGGCGGGCACGCCGGTCGTCTCGCTGCTGCCGCCGTTTCGCGTGAAGCTGCGCTTCTACGTGCCGCAGGAGGACGTGGCGCATGCGAGGATGGGCATGCCGGTGAGCTTCACCTGCGACGGCTGCCCGGCCGATCTCAAGGCCAGCATCATCTATATTTCGCCGCGCGCGGAGTTCACCCCGCCGGTGATCTATTCACAGACGGCCCGGTCCAAGCTCGTCTTCCTGATCGAGGCGCGGCCGGACGCGGCGCAGGAGAAGCTGGCGCCGGGCCTGCCCATCACCGTCGCGCCGTTCGCGCGGTGAGAACGAGCAAGCCATGCCGCTCGCGATAGACGTGCACGACCTGGTCAAACGCTACGGCACGCGCACGGTCGTGGACCGTGTCAGCCTCGCCATCGAGGAGGGTCGCGTGTGCGGCTTCCTCGGCCCTAACGGCTCGGGCAAGACGACGACCTTGCGCATGATCTGCGGCCTGCTGACGCCAGACGGCGGCGGCGGCACCTGTCTCGGCCACGACCTGGTACGGGAGCGCGACGCGATCAAGCGGCAGGCCGGCTACATGACCCAGCGCTTCGGTCTCTACGAGGACCTGACGATCCGCGAGAACCTCGAATTCGTCGGCCGCGTCTACGGGCTCGACCGGCTGAAACAGCGGGTCGATGGCTCGCTCGAGCGTCTGGGTCTCGCGACCCGCCAGAAGCAGCTCGCCGGTGCCCTGTCCGGCGGCTGGAAGCAGCGGCTGGCGCTGGCCGCCTGCGTGCTGCACGAACCCCGGCTGCTGCTGCTCGACGAGCCGACCGCCGGCGTCGACCCCAAGGCCCGCCGGGCGTTCTGGGACGAGATCCATACCTACGCCGCCGAGGGCATCACCGTGCTGGTCTCGACCCACTACATGGACGAGGCCGAGCGCTGTCACGAGATCGCCTACATCGCCTATGGCGCGCTGATGGCACGCGGCACCGCCGACGAGGTGATCAAGGAGTCGGGCCTGGTGTCCTTCATCGCCACCGGCCCCGGCGCGGACCGCTTGGCGCCGAGGCTGCGCGATGCGCCGGGAGTCACGGCCGCCGCCGCCTTCGGCGCGACGCTGCACGTCTCGGGCCCCGAGCGCGCGCCGCTGCTCGCGGCGATCGAACCGCTGCGCGCCGACGGCATCGAGTGGAAGGAGGCGGCACCGACGCTGGAGGACGTGTTCATCCATCTCATGGGGCAGGCGCAAGACAATGCGCCGGGCACATGATTGCGCCGGGAGCGCGGCTCTCCAGAGTCGCTCATGGGATAGAGCAAGTCGAAAAAAGAGCGGCTCCGGAGAGCCGCGCTCCCAGCAGGCCTGACTACTTCTCGACTCGACACGCTACCTCCGCGGCGTCACCGGGGAAAAGAGGAGGGTGTTCGAGATGATCGGCGCGGGCTTCTGGCGCCGGCTGGGCGCCATCTTGGTCAAGGAGGTGCAGCAGCTCCGCCGCGACCGGCTGACCTTCGCCATGATGTTCGGCGTGCCAATCATGCAGCTGCTGCTGTTCGGCTACGCCATCGACACGGACCCGCACCACTTGCCGGCGGCGGTGATATCGGCCGACGACACGACGATTACCCGCACGATCGTCTCGGCGCTGACCAGCACGGGGTACATGGACTTCACCCATCGGCCGGCCTCGGAGGAGGAAGCCAACGCACTGCTGCAGCGGGGCGAGGTCCAGTTCGTCGTGACCATACCGTCCGACTTCACCCGCCGGCTGGTGCGCGGTGAGCGCGCCCAGATCCTGATCGACGCCGACGCCACCGATCCGATGGCCGCCGCCAACCCCTTGGCCTCGGCGCAGCCCGCCGTCGAGCAGGCGCTGCGCCGCGACCTGACCGGTCCCCTCGCCGGGCACAATCCAAAGCCCGGCGGCGTCGAGATCGTGCTGCAGCGCCGCTACAACCCCGAAGGCAAGGCGCGGCTCAACATCGTGCCCGGGCTGCTGGCGGTGATCCTCACCATGACCATGGTGATGATGACCGCGCTCGCCGTCACCCGCGAGCGCGAGCGCGGCACGATGGAGAACCTGCTTGCGATGCCGGTGCGGCCGATCGAGGTGATGATCGGCAAGATCGTGCCCTACATCGCCATCGGTTCGGTGCAGGTGACGGTGATCCTGCTGGTGTCGCGCGTGCTGTTCGATGTCGTGACCCAGGGCAGCATCGCCCTGCTCGGCCTCGGCACGGCGCTGTTCATCACGGTCAACCTCGCGATCGGCTTCACCATCTCGACCGTGACGCAGAACCAGCTCCAGGCGATGCAGGCCTCGGTCTTCATCCTGCTGCCCTCGATCCTGCTGTCGGGCTTCATGTTCCCGTTCCGCGGCATGCCGGTCTGGGCGCAATGGCTGGGCGAGGTGCTGCCCGCCACGCATTTCATGCGCCTGGTGCGCGGCCTGATGCTCAAGGGCGCGGACCTCGCCGACGTGTCGGGCAACCTGCTCGCGCTGACCGCGATCCTGCTGGTCGTTTCGGCGCTGGCGATCAGCCGCTACAAGATGACACTCGACTGACCTGCGAAAGGCGCGCCTTGACCCCCGCCGCCGCGGCAGGCAAGCCCGTGACCCGATGTCTGCGCCCGCGATCGACGCACCCGACGCGCTTTCCCGCCTGATCCCCTCGCGCGTGGCACGCGGCTTCACGGTCGCGGTGATCTCCGGCCTCTTCTTCACCGGTCTCAACGCGTCGGTGAAGGAGCTCGCCGGCGAGATGCCGCCGCTGCTGGTCTCGTGGGGCCGCTGGATCGCCGGCCTGATGGTGATCATTCCGGTCATGATGTGGCAGAACGGCATCGCCGGCTTCGCCACGCGCAGCTTCAGGATGCACGCCTTCCGCGGTGTGTTCCACTTCGCGGGCTATGCGCTGTGGTATGAGGCCGTCGTCTGGCTGCCGCTCGCGACCATGGCCGCGCTCGGCTTCACCGGACCGATCTTCGTGACCATCGGCGCCGTGCTGTTCCTGGGCGAGACGGTCCGCGCGCGCCGCTGGATCGCCGTGGCGATCGGCTTCCTCGGCATGCTGGTGATCGTGCGGCCGGGGATGGTCGCGCCCAACCCGGGCGTCTGGATGATGCTGGGTGCAGTGCCGCTGATCGCCGGCTCCAACCTCGTCGCCAAGGCGGTATCGAGCCGCGATCCGCCCGGCCTTGTCGTCTTCTGGCAGAGTATCGTGGCCGCCGCCTGCTTCGCGCCCTTCGGCCTGTGGTTCTGGCAGACCCCGACCGGTCCCCAGCTCCTGCTGTTCGCGGCGGCCGGCGTGTTCGGCACGCTGGGCTATTTCTTCATCACCTGGTCGTACCGCCTGCTCGACATTTCCGCCCTGCAGCCGGTGAGCTTCATCGGCATCGTCTGGGCCGCCTTGATGGACGTGGCGGTCTGGGGCAAGACCTCTGATCTCTGGACGTTCGTCGGCGCGGCCATCATCGTGGCGGCCACGAGCTATATCGCCCATCGCGAAGCCGTTGCGGGAGGAAAGAAGAAATGACCGATCGCCTGAAGGGCAAGGTCGCGCTGATCACCGGCGGCGCCTCGGGGCTGGGCGCCAACGCCGCCGAGCTGATGGTGCGCGAGGGCGCCAGCGTCGTGGTAGCCGACATCGCCGCCGACCGCGGCAAGGCGGTCGCCGACCGGCTGGGCCCTGCCGGCCACTTCGTACAGCTCGACGTCACCAGCGAGGACAACTGGAAGGCCGCGATCCGCGAGACGGTCGACAAGTTCGGCGCCCTGCACGTGCTGCTGAACTCGGCCGGCATCGGCCTCAGCAAGACGGTCGAGGACATCGAGCTGGCCGAATGGCGCCGGGTGCACGCGATCGACCTCGACGGCGTCTTCCTCGGCTGCAAGCACGGCGTTGCCGAGATCAAGAAGCACACCGCGCGGCTGGGCGGCTCGGTCATCAACATCTCGTCGATCTCGGGCATCATCGCCGGCGCCAACATGGCGGCCTACAACTCGGCAAAGGCGGGCGTGCGGCTGCTCAGCAAGTCGGTGGCGCTGCATTGCGCCAAGTCGGGCTACAATATCCGCTGCAACTCGGTGCACCCGACCTTCATCGACACGCCGATCCTCGACAAGTACCGCGACCGCTTCGGCCAGGAGCAGATGCAGCAGAAGCTCGGCCGCCAGGTCCCGATCGGCCGCCTCGGCCGGCCCGAGGAGGTCGGCTGGGCGCTGGTCTTTCTGGCCTCCGACGAATCGAGCTTCATGACCGGCTCGGAGGTCGTGATCGACGGCGGCATCTCGGCGATGTAGCGCAACGAAGGGGAGGTCTTCATGCTCTTGTCTCTCGACGGACGCCGCGTCTACTTCGACCTCGCCGGGCCGCAGAATGCGCCGGTCGTCTGCTTCACCCATTCGCTCAATGCCGACGGCGGCATGTGGGTCGAGCAGATGGTGCCGCTGCTCGGCGCCGGCTATCGCGTGCTGCGGCTCGACATGCGCGGCCACGGCGGCAGCACGCCGGTCGACGGCGACTACACGATGGACCAGCTCGCCGCCGACGTGAAAGGCGCGCTCGACGTGCTGGGGATCGCGAAGATCCACTATATCGGCCTCAGCATCGGCGGCATGATCGGCCAGGGCTTCGCACTGGCTTATCCGGAAGCGCTCGCCTCGCTCTGCCTGTGCGACACCCAGCCTTCGACACCGCCGGGCTCGGCCGGTACCTGGGAGGAGCGAAAGGCGACGGTGCGCAGCAAGGGGCTGGCGGCGCTGGCCGACGCCACCATGCAGCGCTGGTTCACCGACGAGTTCAAGCAGGTGAACCCGCAGCGCTGGACCGAGGTGCGCGATACGATCAGCGGCACGACCCCGGCTGGCTCGGCCGGCTGCATGTCGGCGATCCAGAGCTTCGACTATCTCGACCGCCTGCCGACGATCAAGGCGCCCACGCTGGTGATCTGCGGCGATCAGGACGAGGGCACGCCGCCGGAGCGCAACAAGCTGATCGCCTCGAAGATCCCCGGCGGCCGCTACGAAGGCATCGCCAACGCCCGCCACCTGCCCAACGTCGAGCGGCCCGAGCAGTTCAACCGCATCATGATGAGCTGGCTCGCCGCCAACCGCTAGCGACAAGGACCTGCCATGGATTTCGCCTTTACCGAAGACCAGCTTGCGATCAAGGACAGTGTCGGCAAGCTGTGCGCCGAGTTCGACGGAAGCTACTGGCTGAAGAAGGACAAGGAAGGCGGTTTCCCCGAGGATTTCTATCGGGCAATGGCCGATGCCGGCTGGCTCGGCATCGCCATGCCGGAGGAGTACGGCGGCTCGGGCCTGGGTATCACCGAGGCCGCGGTCATGATGCAGACCGTGGCCGAATCGGGCGCGGCGCTACAAGGTGCCTCGGCGGTGCATCTCAATGTCTTCGGGCCGAACCCGATCGTGGTGTTCGGCACCGAGGAGCAGAAGCGACGGATCCTGCCCGACATCATCAAGGGCAAGGTCAAGGGCTGCTTCGCCGTCACCGAGCCCGACGCCGGCCTCAACACGACGATGCTCGACACCAAGGCCGAGCGCGACGGCAACGGCTATGTCGTGCACGGCAAGAAGACCTGGACGACCACGGCGCAGGTCGCCGACAAGATGCTGCTGATCGCCCGCACCACGGCCAAGGATAAATGCAAGCGGCCGACCGACGGGCTGTCGCTGTTCTACACCGACTTCGACCGCAATAAGATCGAGGTGCGCGAGATCGAGAAGATGGGCCGCAAGGCGATCGATACCAACCAGGTATTCATCGACGGCCTCAAGGTGCCGCTCGAAGACCGCATCGGCGAGGAAGGCAAGGGTTTCCACTACCTGCTGCACGGACTCAACCCAGAGCGCATCCTGATCGCGGCCGAGGCGATCGGCATCGGCAAGGCAGCGCTGGCCAGGGCGACGCAATACGCCAAGGAGCGCATCGTGTTCGGCCGCCCGATCGGCAAGAACCAGGCGATCCAGCATCCGCTGGCCGAGAGCTGGATGCAGCTCGAGGCGGCCAACCTGATGACCTTCAAGGGCGCCTGGCTCTACGACAACGGCAAGGACTGCGGCGCGGAGGCCAACTCGGCCAAGTATCTCGGCGCGCGCGCCGCCTACGACGCCTGCGAGCGCGCGATCCTCACCCATGGCGGCTACGGCTACGCCAAGGAATTCCACGTCGAGCGCTTCCTGCGCGAGGTCATGATCGCCCGCATCGCCCCGGTCAGCGAGCAGCTCATCCTGTGCTACGTCGCCGAGCGGGTGCTGGGGCTGCCGAAGAGCTATTAGAGCATCGAGCGATTAATCTGACGCATATCCCGAGTGCATGAAGAAGTTCCA
>CAMFJT010000030.1 GCA_945957125.1 uncultured Rhodospirillales bacterium
TGAAGGCGTCCATGCCGGTGCCGGCCGTGAGATGCGGCGGCAGGCTCATCGTCAGCTCGGGATCGATCAGCGCCAGCCGGGGGATCAGGTACGGGCTGCCGATCGCCAGCTTGCGGCCGGAATCCATGATGATCACGCCGCCGCGGCTGACCTCGCTGCCGGTGCCCGAGGTCGTCGGGATGGCGACGATCGGCGCGACCGCCGCGGTGATCTTTCCCGCCCCGCCCTCGACGAAGGAATAGGCCTGCAGCGAGTTGCGCGGGTGCGTCGCCATCAGCGCCACCGCCTTGGCGAGATCCATCGGCGAGCCGCCGCCGATCGCGATGATGCCGTCGCAGCCCTCCTCCTTGTAGACCTTGAGCGCGTCGCGCATCGCCGCTTCGGTCGGGTTCTCCGGCGTGCCGTCATAGATCGTGAGCGGCATGTTGCCGGGCAGGTGCTCCTTCACCTTCGCCCACAGGCCGGCGGCGATCACGCCCTTGTCGGTGACGATCAGCGGCCGGCGCATGCCGAGGAGCTGCAGCTCCGCCTCGAGCAGCTTCAGCGCGCCGAAGTCGAACTGGATGCGCGTGAGATAGGTGATGAGTGCCATTGGGGTCCTCTATTCATATTCCTCTCCCCCACTCGGAGGAGAAGCTAGGAGAGGGGGTCACAGGCGATGTGCGTAACCCCTCTCCCCACCTCTCCCCCTAGCGGGGGAGAGGAGAAGAGTCAGCCCGAAAGAACGGCTTGTCGCCCTTGACGGTGACGCGGTAGCCGAGCCGCTTGTGCGGGTAATAGTCCCACATCGCGTGATGCTGGGCCGAGCGATTGTCCCAGAAGGCGATCGAGTTGGGCCGCCAGGCGAAGCGGCATTGCAGCTCCGGCGTCTCGCAGTGGCGATAGAGCATCTCGAGCAGCGCGTCGCTCTCGGGCTTGCGCAGGCCGACGATGCGCGTGGTGAAGTTGCGGTTGACGAACAGCGCCTTGCGGCCGGTCACCGGATGGGTCCGCACCACCGGATGCTCGTTGCGCGGGAAGCCGCCCTCCTTCGGCGTCTGGCCGAAGCGGCCGCCATAGACCTGCGCCCCGTCATGCACCGCCGTCAGCCCCTCGCACAGCCGCTGGAGCGGCGGCGAGAGCGTCTCGAAGGCGCGGTACATGTTGGCGAACAGCGTGTTGCCGCCGTTATCGGGCGGCAGCTCCTTCATGTAGAGGATGCTGCCCATCGGCGGCTCGGGATCGCACGACACGTCGGAGTGCCATTCCTCGCCGGAGATGTACTTCGAATTCTCGTCCGCCTTGATGATCAGGATCTCGGGATGCTCCCAATCCTTGCGCGTCGAGGTCGGGTGCATGTGCAGCTCGCCGAAGCGGCGGCCGAAATCCTTATGCTGCTCGTGAGTCAGCTCCTGGTCGCGGAAGAAGATCACAAGGTTTTCCATCAGTGCGTCGTGCACCTCCTGGAACTGCTGGTTGCCGAGCGGCCGGGCGAGATCGACGCCGGAAATCTCCGCGCCGATCACGGGCGTGAGCTTGCGCACCTCGATCGTCTGGTAGGCCATCGTCATTTCCTCCTCGCCTTCCCGCGAATCCTACGCGAGAAGAAGCGGATGGGCGACACCCTTGTCCTGCGTCCCGCGACGAGCGGCGATGCAGTTGTGCTGGCAGCGACGATCGCCGCCGCCTTCGAGCAATATCGCGGCCGGCTCGTGCCGGAGTCCGGCGCCTTCCGCGAGACCGCCGAGGGCATTGCCGCGGAGCTGACGAAGGGCGCCGGCGCGATCGTCGCGGAGCGGAACGGCGTCGTCCTGGGCTGTGTCATGACGAAGCTCGAGCACGGCGACCTCTATCTCGGCCGCCTGTCGGTCCTGCCGTCCGCGCGCGGCGAAGGCCTCGCCCGCCGGCTGGTCGCCGCCGTCGAGGACGACGCCCGGGCACGCGGCCTGCCGGCCGTGCGGCTCGGTGTCCGCGTCGTGCTGACCGCCAACCAGCGGCTCTTTCAATCGCTCGGTTACCGCGAAATCTCGCGCGAGGCGCACGACGGCTTCGACCATCCGACCTCGATCACCATGCGCAAGGCGCTTGTCTGACGCGAATGGCTGGGAGCGCGGCTCTCCAGAGCCGCTCTTTCATCGGTTGCGATACCCCATGAGCGGCTCTGGAGAGCCGCGCTCCCAGCGGGACGGGGTGGCGCGCCCGAGGCGAAGGGAATATGAAGCGGCCATGGCACGCACCCCGCTCACCGGTCCCTCCGTCTGGGAGGGCAAGGACATCAAGGATTCGACGCGCTGGATCCGCAGGCTGACACCCGGCCACGTCGCCGAGCTCGAGGCAGCGCTGGCGGCCGTGAAGACGCGACCGTGGCAGGAGATCAGGCGCGAGGACTTCCCGCTGCCGACGCTGGGCGCCCTCGTCCAGGACATCGCCGACGAGCTGGAGAACGGCTGCGGGATCATGAAGCTGAAGGGCTTCCCGGTCGCCGGCCATAGCGAGGACGACCTGCGGCGGATGTACTGGGGGCTCGGCACCCATATCGGCACGCCGGTCTTCCAGAACCGCAGCGGCGAGCTGATGCGCGCCATTCGCGACGAAGGCGCCCATGTCGGCCGCACCTACGGCGAGACAAAGGACCAGAAGGGCGGCACCTTCCTCTCCTCCTACGCCCGCACGCTGACCAACGGTGGCCTGCGCTTCCATACCGACCGCACCGACGTGGTCGGCCTGCTGTGCGTGCGCCAGGCGCAGAAGGGCGGCGTCAGCACGCTGGCCTCGACGCCGGCGATCCACAACGCGATGCTGGCCAGGCGGCCCGATCTCCTGGACGCGCTGTTCACCGATTACTGGCGCAGCCGCTTCGGCGAGGAAGGCACGGTCAAGGACGGCGAAGGCACGCGCAAGGCGACCGCCTATCCGCTGCCGATCTTCGGCGTGCGCGACGGCAAGTTCACCTCGCACTATTCGCTGACCTTCATCGAGGCCGCGCAGATGGCGCCCGACGTGCCCAAGCTCAGCGCGGCGCAGAAGGAAGCCATCGACATGCTGATGGCGACCGCCCAGGAGCTGTGCTTCGAGATGACGCTCGAGCCGGGCGACCTGCAGCTCATCAACAGCCACGTCACCTATCACGGCCGCACGCCGTTCGAGGACGATGCATCGAGCGGCCACGACCGGCTGCTGCTGCGGCTGTGGCTCACCATGGCCAACAACCGGCCGCTGCCCGAAGGCCACGAGGTCCTGTGGCGCAGCATCGAGGCGGGCATGCCGCGCGGCGGCATCGCGCAGGTGGCACTCTGAGCGCAACCCGCGATCTGATCCGCGACGTCGGCGCGATCCTCGCGCGCGCCGCCCGCGCCGAGATCCTGCCGCGCTTCCGAACGCTCGACGCCAACCAGATCCGGCAGAAATCGTCGGCGTTCGACATCGTCACCGAGGCGGACGAGGCGGCGGAAGAGGCCATCGCCGCGGACCTGCGTGCGGCCTTTCCCGGCGCGGTGATCGTGGGCGAGGAAGGGACCCACCGCGACCCCGCGCTGCTGCAGGCGATCGGCGATGCCGAGCTCACCTTCATCGTCGACCCGATCGACGGCACCCGGAACTTCGCGTCCGGCCTGCCGCTGTTCGGCGTCATGGCGGCCGCCACCGCGCGCGGCGAGGTCGTGGCCGGCGTGATCCACGACCCGATCTGCCGCGACTGGGCCTACGCCGTCCGCGACGGCGGGGCGTGGATCGAACGCGAGGACGGCACGCGCACCGACCTGCGCGTGGCGCCGCCGGTGCCGGTGGCCGAGATGGAGGGCATCGTCGGCACGAGCTTCCTGCCCCAGCCGCTGCGCGACACGGTGAACGGCAATCTCGCGCGCCTGGCGACCAGCACGTGGCTGAGATGTTCCGCGCACGAATACCGGCTGGTCGCCGCCGGACACTGCCACCTGCTGTTCTACAATCGGCTGATGCCGTGGGACCACGCGGCAGGCTGGCTGCTGCACCGCGAGGCCGGCGGCTACAGCGCGCATTTCGACGGCACGCCCTACCGGCCGACCGACCTGTCGGGCGGCCTGATCTGCGCCCCGGACCGGGCGACCTGGCAGGCCGCGCGCGAGGCCCTCCTCGGGGCCCTTCTCGGGGCCTGACGCTGCCTCAGCGCTCGCTCTGGCCCCGGATCATGTCGAGATGGATCGCCTTGGGGGCGTTGAAGAGCAGAAGGGTGACGACCCGGCCGCTCAGGTAGGCCGCAAGGAATGCCGCGAGCGCCGCCAGGACGCCGTAGCCGCTCGACTGGCGTCCCATCAGCTCCGTGGTCACGAAGCGCGCCAGCGCAAGGGCCAGCAGCAGAGCCGCCGCGATCGTGCCGTCCCAGCTACGCTTGATGCGCACCAGCTGGAGCGAAAAATCCTTGATGGCTGTCGGCAGCAGGCCGGCGCCGAGCCCGATGGCGAAGCCCACGAAGATCGCGACGACCCAAAGCTCGAAGCGTTTGCCCGGCGACATGACCAGCAGCACAGCTGCCGCAGCGACAGCGAGGGCCGCGGGGATCACCCAGTCCAGCCGGCTGGCCGCCGTCTCGTTGAGTTCCTGACGCATCGACCATAGGGCGAGTGCTGCCAGGAAGACCGCGGCGAGGTGGGCGACGAAGGAGAGAATCTGCATGGGCAAGTCGTCAGGTCACTGTTCCAGATCATCCCGTCCGGCACAACCATACGCTGGGAGCGCGGCTCTCCAGAGCCGCTCTTCTTCAAGTCTCTACATCCCATGAGCGGCTCTGGAGAGCCGCGCTCCCAGCGGGCTATCGCCGACGCAGCCGTCCCACGATGCCGGTCGGGAAGAAATAGACGCAGAGGATGAAGGCCACGCCGAGCCAGAGCAGCCATCGATCGGGATGGAACAGGTTGCCGAGGACGGGCACGCCGGCCAGCGCCTTGTTGGCCAGGACGAGCAGGTCCTGCAGGTAGTTCTGCGCGAAGACCAGCAGCACGGCCCCGATCGCCGCGCCGTAGATCGTGCCCATTCCGCCGATCACCACCATCAGCAGGATGTCGACCATGATGTCGAAGCTGAGCGTGGTGTCGGGATTGGTCTGGCTCGACCACAGCGCCAGCAAGGCGCCGGCGAGCGCCGCGGTGGCGGCGGCGATGCAGCTCGCGAGCGTGCGGTAGACCACGGTGCGGTAGCCGATCGCCTCGGCCCGGAACGGGTTCTCGCGGATCGCCATCAGGACGGAGCCGAACGGCGAGTTCACGATCCGCAGCAGGACCAGCACCAGCGCCAGCGACACGAGATAGACGAGGTAATAGTCGAGGATCCGGCCGGTCACGCCCTCGACCGGCCGGAAGGACGGCCGCAGCGCCATCGGCAGGCGGTAGTTCAGCCCGTCCTCGCCGCCGGTGATGTCGGAGAGCTGCGAGGCCAGGATCAGGAAGGCACTGGCCACCGCCAGGGTGATCATGGCGAAGAAGATCGTGCGCAGACGCAGGCTGAACAGGCCGATCAGCACGGCGAGCGCGATGGCGAGCGCCAGGCCCGCCGCGACCCCGACCGCGACGGCGTCCCATCCCGGCCCCATGCGCGTCAGCGCGATCGCCACGCCGTAGGCGCCGATGCCGAAGAACATCGTGTGCGCGAACGAGACGATGCCGGTGTAGCCCAGCAACAGGTCGAAGCTTGCCGCCAGGACGATGAAGACGCAGATCTTGGCCGCGACGTTCAGCGACTTGGCGCCGGGGAACAGGAAGGGCGCCGCGGCAAGGCCCACCAGCAGGAGCACGAGTGCCAGCGCCAGCCAGCGGCTGCGCGGCAGGTCGTCGGAGAGGAGAGAACGCAGCATCGCGCTACCTCTTCGCCACGGGATAGAGCCCCTGCGGCCGCCACAGCAGCACCAGCGCCATCAGCAGGATGTTCGAGCCCAGTGCCACCTTGGGCGCAAGGAAGCCGACATAGTTGGCGGTCAACCCGACCATCAGGGCGCCCACGAAGCAGCCGCCGACCGAGCCCAATCCGCCGATGATTATGACGATGAAGACCAGCACGATGACCTGCGCGCCGATCGCCGCCGTCACCGTCTCCTGGTAGAGGCCCCACATCGCGCCGCCCAGCCCGGCCAGCGCCGAGCCGACCACGAACACGCCGACGAACAGGCGGCGGATGCGGTAGCCCAGCGCCTCGACCATCTCGCCGTTTTCGACGCCGGCCCGGATCAGCAGGCCGATGCGGGTGCGGTTCAGCGTCAGCGCCAGCGCGGCGAACACGGCGAGGCCGATGACGACGGCGAGCAGGCGGTACTTCTCGATCGCGATGTCGCCGATCAGGACGGCGCCGCGCAGCGCGGTCGGCCGGGTGAGCGTGATCTGCTCGGGCCCCCACACGACCTTGAGGAGCTGCTCGGCCACGATCAGGCCGCCGGTGGTGACCAGGATCTGCTTGAGGTGCTGGCCATAGACCGGCTGCACGATGACGCGCTCGAACACCAGGCCCAGCGCGCCGCTCACCGCCATGGCGGCAAGGATCGCCGGCAGGAAGGCCGCGAGGTTGAGCCACAGCGAATCGGCCTGCATCCACGGGCCGAGCGCCAGCATGACGCTGGCCGCCACGAAGGCGCCGACGGCGATGAAGGCGCCGTGGCCGAAGTTCAGCACGTCCATCAGGCCGAAGGTGAGCGTCAGGCCGGAGGCCATGACGAAGATCATCAGCCCCATGGCAAGGCCCGCGACCGTGAGCGTCACCCAGCTCGCGGGCGAGCCGACCAGCGGCAGCGCCACGACCGCGAGCGCCGGAATCAGCAGGAGGGGCAGGTAGTCCCGCTTCATGCGCCGGGACCGCGCCACTGGGTGGCGCTCGTGCTCATGAGATGAGCGCCACGCAGTGGCGCGGTCCCAGCAGAGAAGTGCCGGCCGATCATTGATGCTCCCCCATCCCCAGCCCGAGCAGGTGCTGCTGCAGCGCCGCGTCCGCCGCGAAGGCGGCCATGCCGCCGGTATGCGCCACCCGCCCGTCGTCCATCACCGCGACCGAATCGCCGAGCTGGCGGGCGAAAGCGAAGTTCTGCTCGACCACCAGCAGGGTCGACTCGCCATCCTTCAGCTCACGGAAGGCGGCGATCATGTTGGCGATGATGGCGGGCGCCAGCCCCTTGGTCGGCTCGTCGATCAGCAGCAGGCGGCGCGGTTCGACGATGGCACGGGCGACGGCCAGCATCTGCTTCTGGCCACCGGACAGATGTCCCGCCGGAAGCTGCCAGAAGCGCTTCAGCGCCTCGAAGCGGGTGAAGATCCAGTCGAGCCGCTTCTGATCCGGCGGCCCCGAGCGTGCGGCGAGGATCAAGTTCTCCTGCACCGTCAGGTCGGCGAAGATCGCCATGCTCTCGGGCACATAGGCGATGCCGAGGCGGGCGATGTCGGGCGTCGCCATCCCCGCGATGTCGCGCCCCGCGAAGCGGATCTCGCCCGCCGCCGCGCGCCACAGCCCCATGATGGTGCGCAGCGTCGTGGTCTTGCCCGCGCCGTTGCGCCCCAGCAGCATCGTCAGCCCGCCCTCGGGCACGTCGAACTCGACGCCGTGCAGGATGTGATAGCGGCCGATATCGGTCTTCACGCCGCGCAGCGATAGCAGCGGCTCAGCCCCCACGGTCGTTCCTCATTCGCCTCTCCCCCTTCGCGTAGCGTCTATCCGGCAAGCTCGGCGCGGCCGAGGGGAGCGGAGGCACGATCGGTCTTCATATCGGGGGCTATACAGCATTTTGCCGGACGAAATGCCAGCGGCACCGCATTCCGGAGCGACGAGAAACTCTCGCGCTCAGGACGAATCCGATTTAGCCGTCGATGCAGGAATTTGCAGCGTGCCTACCCAGGCACGCTAGCGGAAGGCGAAATCGTCGGCGTCGAGAGACGCGCGTGCGACCCCGGGGAGGAACAGGTAGTTCGCGGCGTCGCGGAAGATGAAGCTGCCGCCCGGCAGGTCTCCGGTGTGGGCCATCACGTCGGCGAAGCTGGCAAAGACCGATTGGTCGAAGCTGATGACATCGCCGGCGCCCGCGCCGGCCTGGAAGTTCAGGATCGTATCGAACCCGAAACCGGGATCGAACTCGAACCTGTCGTTCCCGCTTTTGCCATCCAGCGTGTCGTTGCCGCCGGCGCCGTTCAGCGTGTCGTTGCCGGCGCCGCCGACGAGCTGGTTGGCGAACTCGTTGCCGGTCAGATGCACCCCTGCGCTGCCTGAAACCCGCAGGACCTCGACGGCCGCGCCGGGCGTCAGCGCGTAGTCCACGCTGCTGTAGGCCGTGTCGGCGCCGTCCCCGACCGCCTCGACGATCGTGTCACCGGGATCGTCGACCATGTAGACGTCGTCGCCCTTGCCGCCGCTCATCGTGTCGGCACCGGCCTTGCCGTCCAGCCGGTTGGCGCCGTCGTTGCCGAAGATCAGGTTGGCGAGACCGTTGCCGGTACCGTTGATCGCATCCGAGCCGGTCAGCACGAGGTCTTCGACGTTGGCGGCGAGCGTGACCGAGACCGACGTCCTGACGGTGTCGTGACCGGCGTCGGCGCCTTCCTTTACCTTCACGCCGGCATTGTCGACGAGGTAGGTGTCGTCGCCTTCGCCGCCCGACAGCACGTCGAGCCCGCCGCCGCCGTTCAGCGTGTCGTCGCCGGCACCGCCATACAGGCTGTTGGCGTAGGAATTGCCGGTGAGCGTCAGCGAGGCGGCCGGCGAATTGGCACGCAGTATCTCCACCTCGCTGGCCGCGCCCAATGCGTAGTCGACGCTGGCATACACGGTGTCCGTGCCGAGGCCGAAATACTCGATGACGACGTCGCCGGCATCGTCGACGTAATAGCGGTCGTTGCCGTCGCCGCCGCTCATCGTGTCGGCGCCGGCAGCGCCATCCAGAATGTTGTCGGCCTCGCTGCCGACGATGACGTTGTTCAGGGCGTTGCCGGTGCCCCTGAGGGCGGCCGGCCCCATCAGCGACAGGTTCTCGATCCCGGCGCCCAGCGTGTAGGAGAACACCGCCTGCACGGTGTCCGTCCCCTCGCCCGCCGCCTCGATCACCTTCGACGCGGAACTGCGTACGATGTAGTAGTCGTCGCCCTTGCCGCCGTACAGCCAGTCGGCGCCGCCGCCGCCATCCAGCGTATCGTTGCCACTGCCGCCGTAGATGCGATTGGCCAGCGCGTTGCCGGCGAGCGAGAGCGCCGTCCCCGCCGTGAAGGCGCGCAGGTATTCGACGGCGCTGCCCGCGCCGAGCGTGTAGTCGACGCTCGCATAGACCGTATCGGTGCCCTCCCCGTCGGCCTCCTGCACCACGTCCTGCAGATCGTCGACGTAATACTGGTCGTTACCGGTGCCGCCGATCATGGTGTCGATGCCGGTGCCACCGTCGAGGATGTCGTTGCCGCTGCCGCCGGTCAGCAGGTCGTTGCCGGCTCCCCCCATCAGCGAGTCGGCGCCGCTGCCTCCGTCGATCGTGTCATCGCCGCCGCCCCCGCCCAGCGTATCGTTGCCCCCGCCGCCGGCGATGATGTCGCGCAGGGAATCGCCATAGAAGGTGTCGGCGGCATCGTCGCCGGTTGCGGTGCGCACGATCTCGTTGATCACCGAGGTGATCTGCCCGCCGTCGCCGTCCGACTGGGTGTCCTGCCACGCGGTGATGAACCGCCCGGCCTGCAGGCGCGAAATCGAGGATTCGGTGTCGTTGCTGTACGAGCCGGTGATGACGAACTCGCCGTTGTTTCCGTCGATCGGCTGCGCGACGCCATCCTGGTTGAAGACGCGGCCGTAGATGTCGCGATCCGCCGGGCTTGCCTGGTGCGTCCAGGTGACCGCGATGAAGCCGTTGTCCAGCACGGCGATATCGGGATCGCCCTCGTCCGCCAGGCTGAACGTGTTGACGTGGATCGGGCCGGTGACGGCGCCGCCCGTGGCGTCGAAGATCTTGAGCGTGATGCCGTAGCCCACGACGCCGTTCTCGATGCCGCCCTCCTGCCAGCTGGTATCGGCATAGACGATGGCCCAGTTGCCGTTGGCCAGGCCGGCGACCTTGTGGAATGCGTTCTTGTCGGAGTTGTCGATCGAGAACTCCGAGGTGCGCGAGGTGCCGTCGGCGTTGTAGATGCGACCGCGCAGGAAGCGCAGGTTCGGGTTGACCACGGGTCCGGCCGGAATCGGATCGGTGTTGTTCCACGCAATGACGTAGCCGCCGTCGGCGAGGCCCGCCACGACCGGCGCGTAGGTGTTGTCGGGGATGACGGTGTTGACCAGAGCATTCTGCGGCGTGGCCGGATTGGCCGCGCCGTCGAAGCGCGACATGAAAATGTTGACCGGGAAGGTCGTGGCGTTGCCGATGAACTGCATGTAGGTGACGGCAAACCCGCCGCTCGCCAGCGGCGCCACGTCGCCTTCAAAGACCGATCCCGGCTTGTTGCCCAGGATGAGGCTCGACCCGACCGGCGCGCCGGTCTGCGTGAAGAGCTGCCCGGCGATCCAGCTGGAAGCATAGTCCCAGGCGAGCAGCACGCTGCCGTTGCCCAGCTCGATCAGGTCCGGCTTGCCGTACGTGTTCGGAAAATCATAGAGCGGCGTATGGCTGATCGCCTGGCCCGCCGCATTGTAGAAGTCGACGTGGACGTAATCGTTGCTGGTGTAGGCGACGGCGAAGCCGCCGCTTCTCAACCCCAGCACCTCCGGGTCCCTGGCGTCGTGCGGCAGGTAGGTGTTGGCCCGGAACTCGGCGCCCGAGGACCGGCTGAGGGTCAGGTTGATGGTCATGGGTAGACTTCCCGTGCGGCAGCGTTGCCGGGACGCTACCGGACCGGTCCCGCCGCCACACGGGCGATCTCCATGAGAAACCCATGAGATTCTCTTGAGACAGGCGGATCAACGCGCAGCGGCGCAGCGATCGGTGCCTGGCCGGGGTGCGCGGCCTATCCGGCGACGGGGAAACCCGAGGGCTCAGCCATCGGCGGCGCCCCCGAGATAGGCCTCGCGCACGATGTCGGAATTGATCACCTCGGCGGGCTTGCCGTCGGCGACGAGCTTGCCCTGGTGCAGCACGACGATGCGGTCGGAGAGCGAGCGGACGACGTCCATCTTGTGCTCGACCAGCAGGATGGTCTTGTCGCCGCGCGCCTTGATGGCGGCGATGATGTCGAGCACGGTCGGCACCTCGTCGATGCTCATGCCCGCGGTCGGCTCGTCGAACATGAAGATGTCGGGCTCGAGCGCCAGCAGGATCGCGACCTCGAGCTTGCGCTGGTCGCCGTGCGGCAGGGTCGCGGCGATCGCCTGGGCCCGGTCGGCCAGCGATACGGCCTCGAGATGCGCCATCGCCCGGTCGATCAGTTCGCGATGCGTGAGCGTGCGGCTGAACAGGTCATAGCCCTTGCCACTCTTCACCTGCACCGCGAGTCGCACGTTTTCGAGCATGCTGAGGTTGGGAAAGAGATTGGTGAGCTGGAAGGCGCGACCGAGGCCGAGCCGCGTCCGGCGCGGCGCTGCGAGGTTCGTGATGTCCTCGCCATTCAGCGTCACGCGGCCAGACGTGGCCGGCAGCTGCCCGGAAATCAGGTTGAAGTAGGTCGTCTTGCCCGCACCGTTCGGCCCGACGATCGAGGTGAGCGTGCCCTTGCCGAAGGCGCACGACACCCCGTCGACGGCTGCGTGTCCGCCGAAGCGGATGGTGAGGTTCTCGGTCGCAAGCATGCGTCGATGCCAAGCAAGTTTGTCATCCCGAGGCCGCAGGCCGAGGGACCTTTACTGTTCGGCAAAGGTCCCTCGCTGCGCTCGGGATGACAATCTTCGCGTCAGCGCTTGTTCTTGATCGGCAGCGTCATTTCGCTCGCCGGGATCACGCGCACCAGTTCGAGCAGATCGACATTGTCCGGCGCGTTCTTCTTCATGCGCCAGTGATACATCTCCTGCAGGGCCTGGTGATCTTCCTTGCGGAAGGTCATCGTGCCCTTGGGCGTCTCGAAGCTCATGCCCTCCATCGCCGCGATCAGCTTCTCGCTGTCGGTCGACTTGGCCTTCTTCACGGCCTCGACCAGCGCGATGGCGGCGCTCATGCCACCGGCCACGAAGAAGTCCGGCGGCACGCCGTTGTTCTTCTTCTTGTATTCGGTCACCAGCCAGTCGTTCACCGGGTTCTTCGGGAAGCCCCAGTAGTAGTAGATCGCGCCCTCGAGACCGGCGAACTGCTTCCAGCCGGCCATCACCGGCAGGATGTTGCCGCCCGGCGCAATCTCGATCTTGTAGCGTTCCGGCTTGAGGTCCATCAGCTTGGGCAGCGGATGGGCGCCGGCCCACACCACGGCGATGATCTTGCGGCCGGGCTTGTCCTTCAGCGAATCGAACAGGCGCTGACCCGAGGCGGTGAAGTCCGTCGTCTGCGCCGGCGTGTATTCCTCGTGCACCACCTTGGCCTTCGAGCCGACCGCGGCCAGCGCTTCCTTGAGCGAGGCGATGCCGTCCTTGCCGAAGGCATTGTCCTGGGCGAGCGTGGCGATGGAGATGTTCTCGTCCTTCAGCGTCGCGGCGGCGGCCAGCGCATCCTGCGAGGAATTTCGCGCGGTACGGAAGATGTAGCGGTTCCACTTGTCGCCGGTGATCTGGTCGGCAACGGCCGGCTCGACGATCAGGATCTTCTTGTACTCCTCGGCGACCGGCAGCATGGCGAGCGCGATCGGCGAGCCGGTGGTGCCGACGGCAATGTCGACCTTGTCGTCGCCATAGGCCTGCTCCAGCGCGGCCTTGCCCATGTCCGGCTTGAGCTGGTCGTCCTTGGTGATGACCTGGATCTTGCGGCCGCCGATCTCCATCGTGCCCTGGGTGGCGTATTCGAGGCCGAGCATGAAGCCCGCCTCGGTCTGGCGGGCATAGGCTTCGAGCGGTCCGGTCTTGCTGTAGATGAGCGCGATCTTCAGCGGCGGCTGCTGCGCGGCCACCGGCGCCGCCAGCGCCAGGCCGGCGAGTGCAAAAATCGAACGACGAAGCATTATCGACACCCTCCCATTGAGAGGTTGCACTTCTAACGAAGGATCGGTCCCGCGTTCAATCATTTCCGCGATGCGGCGGCTCGATCTTTGTCCGCTCAATCGATGATCGCCGCCTGCACCATGCTGCGGAAGCGATTGCGCAGCTCGATCCGGTCGGGATCACTGACCTGCACCATGTAAATTGCGATGAGCTGCTCCTTGGGATCGATCCAGAACAGGGTGCCGGCGTTTCCGGCCCAGCCATATTCGCCGACCGAGCCTGCGATCGCCGAATCGCCGACCCGCTGGCGGACCTCGAAGCCCAGGCCGAAGCCCAGGCCCGGCGGGCGGCCCGGACGCGTGCCGGTGTGGTCGGCGGTCATGAAGGCGAGTGTCTGGCGGCCGATGATGCGCTTGCCTTGGAAGCTGCCGCCGTTGGCCAGCGCCAGCGTGAAGCGGAGATAATCCTCCATCGTGCTGAGCATGCCGCCGCCGCCCGACTCGTACTTGGCGCCGTCGTCGACCTTGAAGCGCGGCGTCATCGGCTGGCCGTTCGGGCGCGGCCCCGGCTGCGCGGCCCGAGCGACCTTGTCGGCCGGCACCTGGAAGCCGGAATCGACCATGCCGAGCGGCTGCAGGATGCGCTCGGCCACCGCTTCGCTCAGTTTCTTGCCGGTCAGCACCTCGATCAGGCGGCCCTGGACATCGACCGCGACGCTGTATTCCCAGCGATCGCCCGGATTGAACTTCAGCGCGAGCTTCGAGAGCTTGGCGACCATCTCCTGGTTGGTGTTGCCGCGATCGCCGATCCCCGCCTCGACATAGGAGGCATTGATCAGCGACGTGCCGCGGCTGCCGTAGGTCAGGCCGGACGTGTGGCGCAGCAGATCCTGCACGGTCATCGGCCGCGTCGGGTCGCTGAGCCGCAGCATCGGGCGGCCGTCGGGGCCGGTCGCCTCCGTCCCGACTTTCATGTTGCCGATCTCGGGCAGGTACCTGGCGACCGGATCGCTGACCTGCAGCCGGCCTTCCTCGACGAGCTGCATCAGCGTCGTGCTGACGATCGGCTTGGTCATCGAGTAGATGCGGAAGATCGAATCCAGCTTCATCGGGTCGGGCTGCGCGGCATCGCGTTTGCCCTGGACGCTGACCCACGCGATCTTGCCGCGCCGCGCCACCAGCATGACCGCGCCGGGCAGCAGCCCGTCGTCAATCTGCTGCTTCGTGACGGCCTCCAGCCGCTTGAGCTGGACCGACGACAATCCGACTTCCTCGGGCGATGCCGCCATCGGGATCGGCGTCTCGGCGTGGGCGATGGCTGCGGCACAGACAAGTGCGAGCGCGCCGACGAATGCCTTCATCGTTTCCTCCCTCTTCTTGTACATCAGTCGAGCAGCGCGGCCTGGACCATGGTCCGGAACTGCAGGCGCAGGTCGCGGGTGTCGGCGTCGTTGGCCTGCACCATGTAGATCGCGTAGAGCTGTTCCTTCGGATCGACCCAGAAGGTCGTGCCCGCCGCACCCGACCAGCCGTACTCGCCGATCGAACCGGGCTGCGCCGAATCGCCGACCGCCGTGCGCACCTCGAAGCCCAGCCCGAAGCCGAAGCCCGGCGGCCGGCCCGGCCGCGCGCCGGTGTGGTCGGCGGCCATGAACTCCAGCGTCTTGCGGCCGATGATGCGCTGGCCGTTGAACGCCCCGCCGTTGGCCAGCGCCGCGGTGAAGCGGAGATAGTCCTCGGTCGTGCTCATGAGTCCGCCGCCGCCCGATTCGTATTTCGCGCCATCGTCGACCTTGAAGCGCGCCGTGGTGGTCTTGCCGTTGGTGCCGGGTGCCGGCTGCGCCACGCGCATGAGCTTGTCGGCCGGGACCTGGAAGCTCGTGTCGGTCATGCCGAGCGGCTTGAAGATCCGCTCGCCCAGGACCTCGTGCAGCGGCTTGCCCGCCAGTACCTCGAGAAGGCGGCCCTGCACGTCGACGGCGACGCTGTATTCCCAGCGGTCGCCCGGATTGAAGTGCAGCGGCATCTTCGAGAGCCGCGCGACGAACTCCTCGTTGGTCGCGCCGCGATCGCCGATCTTCGCGTCCTTGTACGCCTGGTAGACGAGGCTGGTGCCGCGCGCGCCGTAGACCAGCCCAGAGGTGTGGCGCATCAGGTCCTGCACCGTCATCGCCCGCGTCGGATCGCTGAGGCGCAGCATCGGCCGGCCGTCCGGGCCGGTCACTTCGGTGCCGACCTTCATGCCGCCCATCGCCGGCAGGAACTTCGACACCGGATCGCTGACCTGCAGGCGGCCCTCCTCGACGAACTGCATCAGCGCCGTGCTCACCATCGGCTTGGTCATCGAGTAGATGCGGAAGATCGAGTCGAGCTTCATCGGATCGGGCGAGCCCGGCTCGCGCCGGCCCTGCACCGAGACCCAGGCGACCTTGCCGCGCCGCGCGACCAGCATCACCGCCCCGGGGATGATGCCCTCGTCGATGTTCTTCGCCGTTGCTTCCTCGATCCGCTTGAGCTGCGCTGAAGAGAGCCCGACCTCCTCGGGCTTCGCCGTCGGCACGGGCATCTCCGCCCGCGCCGTCCCCACCACACAGATCAATGCCAGCATGCCGAGCATGCGCCGCCATCCGTTCATGTGCGTTTCTCCCGGTTTATTGGACACACTATAGCGCAAGGGCGGGGTCCGCTGGGAGCGCGGCTCTCCAGAGCCGCTCTTCCTCCAAGTTGCACGATCCAACGAGCGGCTCTGGAGAGCCGCGCTCCCAGCAGGCCAACGTCAGCGGCCGGGGCTGTGGCCCTCGAGGACGGAACGATGGCGCTGGAAGAGCTCGACCAGGGCGTCCATGACGGCGCGCACGCGCGGCAGGGCGCGGAGGTCGCGATGGACCAGCAGCCACTGCTCGGTTGTGATCTCGGGCAACACGCCGCCGACGCGGCGCAGCGCGGCGTCCTGGTCGGCGAGGTAACAGGGCATCACGGCGAGGCCCGCGCCGGCACGCGCGGCGTCGTGCAGGACCAGCCAGTTGTTGACCCGGATCTCCGGCCGCCGGCCGAGCTGCTCGTGCAACCAGCGCTGGCCCGGCATGTAGCTGTGATCGTCGTCGAAGCCGATCCAGGGCAGGCCGGCCAGCGCCGCCATCGAGGTCCGCTTCAGCTCCAGCGAGCGCGCGGCATAGACTGCGTAGGCGACCTGGCAGAGCTTGCGCGTGACGATGCCGGCCAGCTCCGGCACCTGCTCGCGGATCAACAGGTCGGCCTCGCGCCGCGACAGGTTGGCGAGGGTGTGGCTGGCGATCACCTCGAACTCGATATGCTCCAGCCGCGCCCGCAGCCACGGCAGATGGCGCGCGACCAGCACCGCCATCGCCTCGCCCGCCGAGAGCCGCACCACGCCGCTCACCGTGTCGCCGAGGCCGGCGCTGCGGCGGTTGATCGACTGGGCCGCCTGCTCCATCGCCTCGGTGTCCGCCAGCAGCTCCGCGCCGGCCGCGGTCGGCACGAAACGGTCGGGCAGGCGCTCGAACAGCCGCGCGCCGATCTGCTTCTCCAGCACCTGGACGCGGCGCGCGACGGTGGGATGACTCACCCCCAGCGCCCTGGCCGCCGTCGTCAGCGTGCCTCCCCGCGCAAGGGAGAGAAAAATCCGCAGGTCGTCCCAGTTCGGTTCCATAGGCCTACTCCCTGCTCATCTCCCTCCCCCGTCTTCGGGGGAGGTGGCGCGGTAATCCGCGACGGAGGGGGTCAAGAGTGACGGTGTTGCGTGAGGCTGACCCCCTCCGTCCGCGTAAGACGCGGCCACCTCCCCCGAAGACGGGGGAGGGAGGCCTGAACAAAAATGTACAGGGAGTTTTCCGAATTGTGGACTGACGAATAGGAATGTTCGCCCTACTCTTCCAGAATGCACATCGAACCGCGCCTCCTCGTCTTCACCAAAGGCATCCGTCTCCGCATCGCGGGCGCGGTCGCGCTCGGCCTGCTCTCGGTCGGGCTGGGCGTCGCGCGCCTCGGCCTGCTGGGCTGGCTGATCGGCCAGGTCTTCGCCGGCCGCGACGTCGCCAGCCTGATGCCGCCGATCCTGTCGATCGCCGCGGTCATGGTGCTGCGCGGCGCGGCCGAGCACTGGCGCGCGGTGGTGGCGCACGAGAACGCCGCGCGGGTGCAGAAGGCGCTGCGCCGCACGCTGTACGACAAGATCGCCGCCCTCGGGCCGGGCACGGTCGGCCGCCAGCGCTCGGGCGGGCTCACCCTGTCGATGATCGACGGCGTCGAGCAGCTCGAGACTTATTTCGGCCAGTTCCTGCCGCAGTTCCTGATCGCCCTGCTCTCGCCGCTGCTGATCTTCATCGTCGTGGCTTTTATCGACCTGCCGGTGGCCCTCGTCATGCTGGGCTTCGCGCTGGTGGCGCTGTTCGCGCCGGGGCTGTGGCACAAGTTCGACGTCCGCAACTCGCAATACCGCCAGCGCGCCTATGCCAGCTTCGCCGCCGAGTTCCTCGATTCCATCCAGGGCCTCGCGACGCTGAAGGCGTTCGGCCAGGGCAAGACGCGGGCCGACAAGCTCGAGGTCGAGGCACGCGACCTGTTCCGCCGTACCATGTGGGTGCTGGGCACCAACGCGCTGGCGCGCGGCATCACCGACACCGCGATCGCCTGCGGTGCGGCCGCCGCGCTGATCTACGGCGCGGTGCGCGTGGAATCCGGCGCTATGGCGCTCACCTCCCTCCTCATCATCCTGATGCTGGGCGTGGAGATCTTCCGGCCGATGCGCGAGCTGCGCACCGTGCTGCACCAGGGCATGGTCGGCCTGTCCGCCGCGCAGGGCATCTACAAGATCCTCGACGACAAGCCGGCGGTCGCCGATTCCCTGCCGGTCCCGCTCGACCGGGCGCTGGCGCCGGTCATCGCCTTCGAGGACGTGCGCTTCGCCTATCCCGGTACCCGTCGCACCGTACATGACGGCCTTTCCTTCCGCGCCGAGGCCGGCGAACGGCTCGGGCTCGTCGGCCCCTCGGGCGGCGGCAAGTCGTCGATCGTGCGGCTGCTGCTGCGCTTCTACGATCCCGACGGCGGCCGCATCACCCTAGGCGGGCACGACCTGCGCACGCTGTCGTTCGAGCAGATCCGCTCGCTGATCTCGGTCGTGAACCAGGACACGTTCCTGTTCCACGGCACGGTCGAGGAGAACATCCGGCTGGGCAGGCCCGACGCCGCGCAGCGGGAGCTCGAGGACGCCGCGCGCGCCGCCAACATCCACGAGTTCATCCTCTCGCTGCCGCAGGGCTACGCCACGGTGATCGGCGAGAAAGGCATCAAGCTCTCGGGCGGCCAGCGCCAGCGCCTGGCCATCGCGCGCGCGCTGCTGCGCGACACGCCGATCCTGGTGCTCGACGAGGCGCTCTCCGCCGTCGACGCCGAGAACGAGGCGGTGATCCAGGAGGCGCTCGACCGGCTGATGCAGGGCCGCACGACGCTGATCCTCGCCCATCGCCTGTCGAGCGTGATCGATTGCGACCGCATCCTCGTGCTCGACGGCGGCAAGGTCACCGAGCAGGGCCGTCACGCCGAGCTGATGTCGCGCGGCGGCGTCTATGCCGGCCTGATGGCCGAGCAGGCTCAGGATTCTTCCGGACCGCGAGCCTCCGGCTCGCTCATGAGCCCGAGCGAGCCGGAGGCTCGCGGTCCGGAAGACTTCGTCGTCCGCAAGGCCATGACCGAAGGCATCATCAAGGCCGACGGCCTGACCTGGTACCAAGTCGTAGCCGCGCTGATGAAGGTGATCATGCCGTGGAAGGGCAAGCTCACCGCGACCTTCGTGCTCGGCGTGCTGCGCGTCATCGCCTTCATCGGCGTCGGCGTGCTGTCGGCGCTGATCGTCCTGGCGCTCAAGAACCACGAGCCGTGGCAGGGCCTGGCCATCGCCCTCGCCCTGCTCGCGCCGGTGTCCGGCGTGCTGCACTGGCTGGAATCGTGGATGGCGCACGACATGGCCTTCCGCCTGCTGGCCGAGATGCGCATCGACGCCTTCCGCAAGCTCGACGCGCTGGCGCCGGCCTACCTCGTACGCCGCCGTACCGGCGACCTGATGGCGCTGGCCACGCACGACATCGAGCTGGTCGAATATTTCTTCGCCCACACCGTGGCGCCGGCCTTCGTGGCGATCCTGATCCCGGCGGCGGTCCTCGCCGCGCTGGCCTGGGCGAGCGGCTGGCTGGCGCTGGCGCTGCTGCCCTTCCTGCTGGCCGTCGGCCTCAGCCCCTTCCTGATGCGCAAGCGCGTCGACCGGCTGGGCTCGGAAGCGCGCGAGGCGGCCGGCGAGCTCGGCGCCTTCGCCGTCGATTCGGTGCAGGGGCTGGGCGAGATCGTCGCCTTCCAGCAGGAGGACCGGCGCGGCGAGAAGCTAAACGAGCTGTCGCAACGCCACATCGACCTGCGCCTGCCCTTCTTCCGCGAGCTCACGCTGCAGCACGCCATCCTCGAGGTGCTGACCGGCCTGGGCGGCCTCGCGGTCGTCGTGAGCGGCGCGGTGCTGTCCTCGCGCGGTCTGATCGATCCCGGCCTGCTGCCGTTGCTCACGATCCTCGCGATGGCGGCCTTCCTGCCGGTGTCGGAGATCGCCCAGATCGGCCGCCAGCTCGCCGACACGCTGGGCGCCACGCGCCGCGTCTATGCGCTGGCCAACGAGCCGATCCCGGTGCGCGACGGGGCCGGCGCGCCCATGCGCAAGGGCGCCGCTGCGCTCGGATTGGAGGATGTGAGCTTCACCTATCCGGGCCAGACGCGGCGCGCGCTATCGGGCGTGAGCGTCTCGATCCCGGCAGGCAAGACCGTGGCCCTGGTCGGCACCTCGGGCGCCGGCAAGACGACGACGGCGCAACTGCTGATGCGCTTCTGGGATCCAGACTCGGGCCGCATCACGCTGAACGGCGCGAACCTCAAGGACTACAAGCTCGACGACCTGCGCCGCATGATCGCGCTGGTCGCCCAGGATACCTACCTGTTCAACGACACGCTTCGCGCCAACATCCTGATCGCCCGTCCCGAGGCCTCCGAGGCGGAGCTGCAAGCGGCGATCCGGCACGCCTCGCTCTCCGACCTCGTGGCCGCCCTGCCCGACGGCCTGGACTCGCCGGTCGGCGAGCGCGGCACCAGCCTGAGCGGCGGCCAGCGCCAGCGCGTCGCCATCGCGCGCGCCTTCCTGAAGGACGCGCCGATCCTGATCCTCGACGAGGCGACCTCGCATCTCGACGCGGTGAACGAGCAGGCGGTGCGCCGCGCGCTCGACCTGCTGCAGGCCGAACGGACGACGATCGTCATCGCCCATCGGCTGTCGACGGTGCGCGACGCCGACCTCATCGTGGTGCTCGACGAAGGCCGGGTCGCGGAGACCGGCACGCATTCGTCCCTGCTGATGAAAGGGGGATTGTATGCCCGGCTGGTGTCGCGCCAGCTTGCATCGGCCTATGCACCTGCGGCATCGTGATCCGCGCGCACGACGCGCGCGTAAACGGAGCCCATGCCTCTCACTCTTCCGCGACGCTCCCTGCTGGCGTGCTCCGCGCCGGCGCTGCTGGCCCCTTCCGTCCGAGCCCAGACCGGCCTGCCCGACAAGGGGTTGCGCATCCTCGTCGGCTTCCAGGCCAACGGCGGGACCGATATCATCGCCCGGCTGATCGCGACACAGCTCCAGCGCCGCCTCGGGCGGCATGTCGTCGTCGAGAACAAACCGGGCGATTCGGGTTCGGTGCCGGGCGAGCTGGTGCGCAAAGGAGCGGCCGACGGCTCGACGCTCGCCTTCCTCGCATCGACGACCCTGGTGGCCCGGCTGGGCCAGGCCGACTTTCCGTTCGATCCGCTGGTCGACCTTGCGCCAGTATCGCTCGCGGGAAACTGGCCGATGGGCCTCGCCGTCTCGCCCAAGCTCGGCATCTCGACCTTCGCGGAGTATCTCGAGTACCTGAAGTCGTCCGAGCCGGACCGCAACAAGCTCGGCAACACCGCCAGCGACGCCTTCATCCAGGCTTTCAACCTGATGTTCTCCAAGGAAGTCGGCGTCGCGACCAAGGGCGTGAACTTCCGCGGCGCCGCTGCCTTGGTCAGCGACCTCGCGCAAGGCCGGATCCCCGCCGCGGTGTCGGGCGTGGTTTCCCTGCTGCAGCATCATCGCGGCGGACGGCTCAAGCTGCTGATGACGACCGGCGCCAAGCGGCTTGCCGTTGCGCGGGACGTTCCGACGGCGCGCGAGCTGGGCTATCCCGGTCTGGAGGTCGTCGAGTGGTTCGGCTACTTCGCGAAGGCCGGCACGGGCACCGCGCTGATCGACGAGTGGAATCGTCAGTTGCACCTGGTCCTCGACGATCGCGTCCTCGGCAGCGAGCTCGCCCAGCTCGGGCTCGAGGTCGAAGCCTCGACGCCGCAGGAAATGGCGGCGCGGATAGCCGATCACCAGAAGGCCTGGAAGGAGCGCATGCAATCCGTCGGCATGCAGCCGATGAACTGGTGAGGAAACGATGTTCAGTCACATGACGGTCGGCAGCAACGACATGGCAAGGTCCAAGGCCTTCTATGACGGCGTGACCGGCGCGCTCGGCCTGGTGCGCCACATGGAGTTTCCCGACGGCATCGGCTACGGGCTCAAGGGCGGACGTCCGCAGCTCTGGATCGTCCGCCCGCTCGACAAGAAGACAGCTTCGGTCGGCAACGGCATCACGATCGGCCTTGAAGCCGACACGCGCGCCGCGGTCGATGCCGCATACGCCGCCGGCATGGCGGCAGGCGGCAGCGACGAAGGCAGGCCCGGCCTGCGCCCGCATTACCATCCGAACTATTACGGCGCCTATGTTCGCGATCCGGAAGGCAACAAGGTCTGCATCGTTTGCCACAGGCCGGCGTGAAGCGTACAGTCGAACTCGTCCAGTGGAGTAAGCACACATGCCTCCGTTCAAGGTGTTCTGGCAGCCTGGTTGAACCAGCTGCCTGAGACTCAAAGAGTTTCTATCGGTCCGTGGGATCGACTTCGTTTCAGTGAATGTTCTCGAAGACCCTGACGGCCTTGCCGAGCTGAAGAGGCTGGGCGCGCGCTCGGTGCCCGTGCTGTCGCGCGGCGACAAGTTCACGTTCGGCCAGAGCACCAAGCAGATCGTCGATTTCCTCGGGTTGAACGAGAAGTCGGGCCCCGAGCTGTCGACCGACGAGCTGGCGGCACGCGTCGACAAATACATGGGCGCGGCGCTCGAGCTGATCCCGATGATGCCGTACGACCGGCTCGGCACGTTCGTCCCCGGCCGGCCGCGTAGCTATCGTACTCTCGGCTTCCATATGTTCCGCGTCGTGGCGGCCTTCCTCGACGCCAATGAAGGCACGACGCTCGTGCAGGCGGCGTTCCGCGAGGAGCCGGCGGCCGACGCCGATACGGCAGCACTCGTGGCCTACGGCGAGAGTGTGCGCCGGCGCTTCAACGAGTGGTGGGCCGCGGGGGACACGGCACCAGCCAAGGTGTTGCCGACCTATTATGGCCCCCAGAGCCTGCATGAGCTGATGGAGCGGACCACCTGGCATTGTGGCCAGCACGTGCGGCAATACATGATGTTGCTGGAGAAGGAGGGCGTGAGCCATCCCACGCCGCTCAAGCCGCCCGACTTCACCAAGCTGCCCTTCCCGAAGAACGTCTGGGACGGCTGACCTTGTGAAACCTTTGGCCGGGATTTACGTTTACGGGGCAGAGTCACCCCCATCCCGGAGGATTTCGATGCGCGCCAACGGTACTGCCCATGCCCTGCCGAGCAAGGATCTCGTCAAGGAGATCAATGCGCTGAAGGCACAGCTCAAGAAGCTGTCGGCGGCGATGGAAGCCGACGCGACCGAAGGCGTGAACCGGGCCGTCGGCGCCGTCGAATCCAAGAGCAAGGAAGCGATCGACGAGGCGATCGAGACCGCGCAGAATTTCATCGACGAGTATGCGGAGAACGCTAAGGAATATGCGGCGGCCCTCGGCAAGAAGTCGGAGCAGATTCGCGAAAGCGCCGCCAGCTCGCTCATCGAGAACGTGCAGGCCCGCCCCTTCGGAACGCTCGCTGCCGTGATCGGCATCGGCTTCCTCGCGGGGTTCCTTTGTCGTCGGGGCTAAACCCGCCAACGGCAAGACGACGAAGACCGCTGAGCCCGCGGCGCGCCCCCAGCGCGCCGCATTGCTGCCTGCAATGATCGGACCGCTTCTCAAGATCATGGCGCTCCCCGCGATGGCGCGCTCGATGCGCGCTTCTGCGGCCGATGCGGCGACCCGGGCCGGGCTGGGGCTCGCCGCCGGGATCGCCGGTGCGATCGGCCTGTTCTGCTTCACCCGTTCGAGCCTGACCGTGCTGGAACGCCACCTCGATCCGGCCGAGGCCTGGGCCGCGATCGGCGGCTTCTACAGCGTCGTCGGAGGCATCCTCTACTTCGCCGCGACCCGTCGCCGCCGCGACTGAAGGAAACGGCACGACCGCCCTGTCGTTCCTCGACGCCGGCAAAAAGATTCTGTTTGACATGTAGCGAAACTGGCGCGGAAACGCCGCGTTCTCCATGACAACCAAACTCGAAGGAGTGCGTTGTCGTGGCCCCCATCGGCAAGCTGATCGCCCTGGCAGGACTCCTCGCGGCACTGGCGGCGCCGGCCTCGGCGCAGGTCCCTGAGCAACAGGGTTTCTTCGGCAATATCGACGGCCGCTGGATGTGGCTCGGCGGCGACCGCATCTCCAGCAACTCCGGAACGGCGCCGGTGACCAACGGCCCGGGCGGGCAGATGCTGATCGGCTACAAGCTCGACCTGCACTGGGACATGGCGCTCGCCGGCGACGTGCAGGGCCTGCTGTCGACCCTGACGCAGTTCCGCAACGGCACGCTGTCGGTCGACACCAACCACCAGCATTTCGATCTCGAAGCCGGCTACAGCCGGGACTGGTGGCGCGTGAACGCGGGGCTGCGGGGCATCCACTACCGCCAGGGCGCGGTCTACAGCATTCCGGGGTCGTCCGGCGCCGACATGCGCGAGATGTACGGGATCGGTCCCAAGGTCGGCGTCGGCGTGCGCGTGCCGGTCTCCGAGAGCTGGGCGGTGGTCGGCGGCGCCGACGCCGCCCTGCTCTACACTTCCTTCGCCGATACCGGCGGCGGCGTGGTTCTCAACAACGCGTCGTACTGGCAGTTCGTGCCGCAGCTGAGCGGCGAGCTCGGCGTGAGCTGGCGGTCTTCGGACATGCCGTCCTTCGCGTTCACCACCGGCGCACGCGTCGCGACCTCGTTCAGCACGACCATCACGTCGGACGGCTCGCGCCAGGGCTCGCTGGTGGAGTACGGCCCCTTCGTCCGCATTTCTTACAACTTCGCCGGCCCCAGCCGGAGCCAGCGCATGGCCGTCCGGGAAGAACGCGAGATCTGGACCAACGCGCCGCCGACCGGCACGCCGCGCTACGTCGTCCATTTCGGCTATGAGCGCAGCGACATCGGGCTCGTCGCCGCCTCCGTGATCCGCCAGGCCGCCGAAGACGTTCGCCGCGGACGGCCGGCCAACATCGCGATTGCGAGCGCCGACCGCGACGACGGGTCGGACCATTCCCGTGCGCTGTCCCAGCGCCGCGCCGAGGCGATCCGCGCGACGCTGGCCAGCGACGGCGTATCGCCCTCGCAGGTCGACATCGCCGCCGCGGGGGAGCTTCCCGCGCTCGCCCCCGTCGCCGGCGGCACGCAACAGGCGGCAAACGCGCGGGCCCAGATCACCTTCTGAAATTGCGTTTCTCTCTGTGGGATGGCGACATTGCAGCCGATGTGGCGATGCCTCACGCTCGCCCGCCCATGCCAACGCCAAAACCGACATACGCCACTACCGTTCCCGTCATGGAGCGCCACCGTTTCGACGGGGCATCCCTCGACCGCTATCTGCGCGCCAACCTCGCCGGCTATTGCGGCGGGCTCGAGGTGCGACAGTTCGATTCGGGCCATTCCAACCCGACCTTCTTCCTCTCCGCCGAGATGGCGGACGGCCGGCGCCAGGACTTCGTGTTGCGCAAGAAGCCGCCGGGCCAGCTGGTCGCCTCCGCTCATCAGGTCGATCGCGAGTTCCGCGTGATCTCGGCGCTGGCCGCGACCGACGTGCCGGTGGCGCCCGCCCATCTCCTCTGCACCGACGATTCCGTGATCGGCCAGATGTTCTACATCATGAGCTGCGTGGAAGGCCGGATCCTGGTCGATCCGTCGATGCACGGCCAGACGCCCGCCGAGCGCGCGGCGATCTTCGATTCGATGAACGACGTGCTGGCACGCCTGCACCGGGTCGATCCTGCCCGCGTCGGGCTCGGCGACTACGGACGCAGCGGCCAGTACATCGCCCGACAGGTTTCGCGCTGGACCCGGCAATATGCCGAGCTCAAGACCGAAGACATCCCGGCGATGGACAAGCTGGCGGCCTACCTGCCTGCCCACATCCCGGCGGAGGATCCGACCACCATCGTCCACGGCGATTATCGGCTGGGGAACCTGATCGTCCATCCGACCGAGCCGCGCATCGTGGCGGTGCTCGACTGGGAGCTGTCCACGCTCGGCCATCCCCTGTGCGACCTCGCCTACAACTGCATCGGCTACCATCTGAAGGAGCCTCCGCACGGCTTCGCCACGGTCGACTTCCGCGCGCTCGGACTGCCGACCGAGGAAGAGTACGTCGCCGCCTACTGCCGCCGCATGGGCCGCGACCGGATCGAGCACTGGAACTACTACGTCGCCTTCTCGCTGTTCCGCCTGGCCGCCATTGCGCAAGGCGTCTATCGGCGCGGCCTGGCCGGCAATTCGTCCAATCCCGACTCCGTGAAGATGAGCCGGTCGCCGCGCGAGCGGGCCGAGCTCGCCTGGAGCCTCTTGTCCTAGGAGGAAACGACAATGACCATGATCACGCGGCGCACCGCTCTTTCCATGGCGGGCGCCACGCTCGCCGCCCCGGCGATCGGCCGCGCCGACACCGCTCTGCCCGACAAGACGCTGAAGATTCTGGTCGGCTTTCCGGCCGGCGGCGGGTCGGACGTGATGGCACGCTTCATCGCCGAGGCGCTCAAGCAGCGCACCGGGCGCAACGTCATCATCGACAACAAGAGCGGCGCCTCCGGCACGCTGGCGGGCGAAGCCCTGAAGAACACCCCGCCCGACGGGACGACTGTCTGCTTCATGCCGTCGGCCACCGTGGTGCAGAAGCTCACCATGGCGTCGATTCCGTTCGACCCGCAGACCGACATCGCGCCGATCACGTTGGCCGGCACGGTGCAGACGGCGTTCTGCGTGTCGCCAACGCTCGGCGTCAGCTCGCTCAAGGAATATGTCGAGTGGCTCAAGAAGAACCCGACGCGCAACAGCTTCGGCACGACCGCGATGGGTTCCTTCACACACTTCTTCGGCGTGATGGCCGGCCGGGCGATCGGCATTCCGCTCGAGCCGGTGCCCTATCGCGGCGCCGCGCCGCTGGTCGCCGACCTGCAGGGCGGCCATGTGCCGGCCGGCTGCGGCGGCATCACCGATTTCCTCGAGCATCACCGTGCCGGCAAGGTGAAGGTGATCTTCACCTCGGGTCGCACCCCCACCACTGCAGCGCCCGAGATCCCGACCGTCACGCAGCTCGGCCATCCCGACATCAGCATCCTTGGCTGGTACGTCTTCTTCGCGCCGCCGCGCACGCCGCCGGCCCTGATCGATGCCTGGGGCAGCGAGCTGCGGGCGGTGCTCGACCTGCCGGAGGTGAGGAAGAAGATGACCGAGTTCGGGCTCGACGTGGAAACCTCGACACCTGCGGAGTTCAGCCAGCGCATGGCCGCCGACTTCAAGCGCTGGAAGGAAATCCTCGATTCGATCGGCTACAAGCCGTCCAACTGAACGGAGAGCCGGTCATGCCGATGCTGAAGCGTGACGACGCGGAGATCCACTACACGGTGACCGGATCGGGTTTCCCGATCCTGCTCTTCGCACCGGGCGGCTTGCGCTCGCAGATGGAGATGTGGGGCGGCCGGTCGGCCGCATACCCCAACGGCTTCCCCTGGATGGACCCGCGCGAGACGCTGTCCGACACTTTCACCGTGGTCGCGATGGACCAGCGCAACGCCGGCCTGTCGACCGCCGACGTCGACCCGGACCATGGCTGGCATACTTTCGCCGAAGACCATTTCGCCCTGATGGACCATCTGGGTTTCGGGAAGTTCCATGTCCTGGGCGGCTGCATCGGCGGCAGCTACTGCTTCGAGGCGATCGAGCACGACGCCTCGCGCATCGCCGCGGCGGTGCTGCAGAACCCGATCGGCCTGTGGGAGAATCGCGACACCTGGGACGCCGCCGTGCAAGGCTACGGCGAGACGGTGCGCGCCCGCGATCCGTCAATCAGCGAGGACACGATCCGGTCGTTCGGCCACAACATGTTCGGCGCCACCGATTTCGTGTTCTCGGTGACGCGCGACTTCGTGAAGAACTGCAGGACGCCACTGCTCCTGCAGCCCGGCACCGACAAGCCACACCCGGCAAAGACCAGCGAGGAGATCGCCGCCCTCGCACCGAACATCGAGGTCCAGAAAGAGTGGAGGGCGCCAGCCCATCTGCAGGAGTCGATCGCCCGCGTCCGCACCTTCCTGGCAAGGCACACACCGGGATGAACGCCGGGAGCGCGGCTTTCCAGAGCCGCGTTTCCGGCAACGCGCTGTTGCGGATCGGGGACCGCCTGTTACCCTCGCAGCCGATGGAAATCGACAGGCGCGATCTCATCCGCTACGGCGGCACCGGCCTCCTCACCGCGGCAATCCTGCTGGCACTGGTCGGCAGCGGCTGGGCGCTGATCCGCGGCAAGAGCCCCATCGACACTGCACTGGACGACTTCCGGCGCATGCCGCTGATCGGGCTGGTGATGGCCGATAATTCGGGGGTCGAAAGCCGCATGCGCAAGGCGATCGAGGAAGAGCGCCGCAACCCGACGCAGGGCGGCCTGTCACGACCTTATGCGCTTGTCGCCGATCTGCGTCGCCAATACGTCGTGCCGGCGCTGCGCGCCGCCGACGACGCGGCAGCGGTAGCGGCGGTGGCCGCGCGCGCCGATCTGGTGCGTCACCTGCGCCGCACCGACAACGCGGCGTGCCGCAGCTTCTCCGTCGGGGCGCTGCAGCGTCCCGATGCGCTCGATGGCGAAGGCCGCCGGCTGTTCGGCCTGTGGCAACAGGCCGTGGAGAACGCCTATCGCTCGGGCAAGACTGCAGGCCAGCAACGGCCGCTGCCCAGCCGTCCCGAGATCATGGCGCTTCTCGAGCAGGCCGGCTTCCGCAAGCTGGATTTCGATCGGCTGACCGCTTTTCAGCGTCTTTCGAACGAGGCGAGCTGCGACATCGAGCTCAAGGTCGATTCCATCCCGCCTCTTCTGCCGGCCGACAAGCAGGGACCGTTTGCGCGCTATCTGCTGACGAGCTGACCGGAGGTCCTGGCGCAACGAAGCCGCCGGCGGCGACGTTGTCGCCACATGACAAGCATGACCCAGCCACGCGGACGCGTCGGCGCGTTGCATCGGGCCAAGCTCAGGAAGTGGTCCGACAAGGTCGCTCGCGAGCATGCCGCCAGGGACGCCGCGCGCCGTCGGCCGCTCGACGCGGCGCGCAAGACGTTGCGCCGCCTGTTCCGCTAATTGCCCTTCAGGATCTTCGCCGTCGCATCGGCGAAGACTTGGCAGCCCAGGACGATGTCGTCGTCCGCGGTATTCTCGGTGAAATGGTGCGAGATGCCGCCGATCGACGGCACGAACATCATCGCCGCCGGAAGCTTGAGGCCGAGGATCTGCGCGTCGTGGCCGGCGCCGGACGGCATGCGCACGTTCTTGTCGGGCGCATGCTGGACCGCGGCCTCCTCGATGGCGTCGAGGAAGCGGTCGTCCATCACGGTCGGCATGGTGCGCGAGAGGTTGACGCACTCGACCGTGCACGGCCCCCGGGCGTTGGCCGCCGCGACGATCTCGAGCAGCGCCTTCTCGAAGCGGTCGAGGATGGCGGGATCGGCATCGCGGAACTGCAGGACCATCTCGGCCTTGCCGGGAATGATCGCCGGCGCACCGGGCTCGACCGACATCTTCCCCACCGTCCACACGCTGCGCGGCCCCGACAGCGCCGGAAACTTGTCCATCACCGCGTTGTAGAGCCGCATCATGGCCGCGCCCGCATCCTTGCGGATCGGCATCGGTGTGGTGCCGGCGTGATTCTGGATGCCGCCGAACGTCAGGCGATACTGGTAGATCCCGACGATGGCCGTGACGATGCCGATCCTCTTGTCGCTCGCCTCCAGCAGACCACCCTGCTCGATATGCGCCTCGAGATAGCCGCGATAACGGCCCTCCTCGAGATGCTCGCGCGGGGTCTTGTCCAGGCCTGCCGCCTTCAGCGCCTCGCGCATCGGCGTGCCCTCGTCGCGATGGCGGGCCTTGTCGATATCGGCGTCCGACAGCATGCCGACGAACGAGCGGCTGCCGGTCATCTGGCCCCAATGGCCCTCCTCGTCGGCCCACGAGGCGACATCGACGGCGAGATGCGCCGTCTCGGGATCCTCGCTCAGCGCGCGCGCCACCTCGAGCCCGTAGATCACTCCCATCACGCCGTCGAGCCAGCCGCCACGCGGCTGCGTATCGGAGTGCGAGCCGATCAGGATGCGCGGCCCCGTCTTCGGGCTCCGTCCGAGCACCGTGCCGATCCCGTCGATCACGGGCTCCAGGCCCGCCTCCTTCATGCGGCCCGCCAACCAGCGCCGGCTCTCGACATCCTGCGGCGAGAGGTGCGGGCGATGAACGCCGGTCTCGTAGCGGCCGAAATCGGCGATGCGCCGCAGGTCGGCCAGCAGCCGTTCGCCGTCGATCTTGGGCATCTCAAATCACCTCGCTGGGAGCGCGGCTCTCCAGCGCCGCTCTTCCTCGGGTTGCCGCATCCCATGAGCGGCTCTGGAGAGCCGCGCTCCGGGCTTCATAGCCGTGCAGCGACCCATGCCGCCGTGCCGAGCAACCTGTCGTCCTCATGGCGCAGGCCCACGAGCTGGATGCCGAGCGGCAGGCCCATGTCGCCCGTGCCGGCCGGCAAGGTGACGCAGGGCGTGCCGGCAAGCGTCCAGATCGAGTTGAAGCGCGGATCGCCGGTGAATTCCTGGCCCTTCGGCGCCTCGCCGGGCGCGCTGGGACAGAGCAGCACGTCGACCTTGTCGAACAGCGAATCGACATGCTCGCGGAAGGCGACGGCCTTGCGCTGCGCGGCGACATAGCGCTCGAGGGAAATGCTCTCGCTGCGCGTCAGGATCGCCATCAGCTCGGCGCTCACCTTGTCCGGGTTGCGCAGCCGCTCGTCGGCGTAGTTGCGCCGGCTCTCCCAGCCGGTGATCGCGCCGTGATCGTCGAGGATGTCGTTGAAGGCCCGGCCGAACGCCATGTCCAGCACCGTCGCGCCCGCCGCCGAAAGCTGCGCGGCGGTCTTCTCCAGCAACGCCTTGGTGTCGTCCTCGGCCTCGTCCCAGATCGGCGTGCGCAGGAAGCCGATGCGTGGCGCGGCGACATCGCGCGCCACCGGCACCGGCGGCAGCGCCAGCACCGCGCCGCGGAACAGCGCGATGTCGTCGAGCGTGCGCGCCATCAGGCCGAGCGTGTCGACCGAATGGCATTGCATCTTGATGCCGACCCGCGAGAAGTCACCGAAGGTCGGCTTGTAGCCGATCACGCCGCAATAGGCCGCCGGCCGGATCACCGAGCCGCCGGTCTGCGTGCCGAAGGCGAGCGGCACATGGCCGTCGGCGACGGCCGCCGCCGACCCCGACGAAGAGCCGCCCGGCGTATGGGCAGGATCGTGCGGATTGGTCGTCGGGCCGGGATGGCGGTTGGCGAATTCGGTCGTCACCGTCTTGCCCAGGATCACGGCGTTGGCGGTCCGGCACAAGGCGACGCAGGCGGCGTCGCCGAACGGCACCTTGCCCTCGAAGATCGGCGAGTTGTGGCCGGTCGGCATGTCGTAAGTGTCGATGATGTCCTTTACGCCGACCGGGATGCCGCGCAGCACGCCGCCCTTGGCCGCGTCGGCCGCGCGCGCCTGCTTCAGCGCGAGGGCGGGATCGAGATGGACCCACGCCTTCACCGTTCCGTCGCGCTCGGCGATGCGGTCGAGGCAGGCCTGGACGAGTTTCTCGGACGTGAGCGTGCCGGCCTCGATCGCCGCGGCGGCCTCGCTGGCGCTGAGTGCCCTCATGTCAGCGCTCCCTTCACCCACCCGGCAATGTCGAGCAGGGTCGCATCCTCATGCTGGCGGCCAACGAGCTGGAGTCCGACCGGGAGGCCCGTCGGTCCGCGCGTATAGGGCAGCGTTACGCAGGGCATCCAGAGATAGGTCCAGAGCAGGTTGAAGGTCGCGTTGCCGGTCCGCTCCAGCCCGAGCGGCGCCTCGCCCGGCGCGGGCGCGGTCAGGATCGCATCGATATCGGAGAAGGTCGCATCGACCGCCGCGCGGCCGCGCTCGCCCAGCTTGCGCGCCGCGGACCAGGTCTCGTAATCGATCTTCGCCCCGGCCGCGAGCTTGTCTTCCTGGAAGCTCTTCGACAGCAGATCGTAGAAGCGACGCGCCTCGTCCGCCGCCGCGCGCGGACCTTCGAAGGCGCTCAGCGTGCGCTGGCCCTCGCGCATCGTGAACATCTCGCGCGGCATGGCGTATTCCGTGACCGTCGCGCCGGCCTTGGCGAGCTTGGCCGCGGCGGCCTCGATCGCGGCGAGGCCTTCGGGCTGCAGCTCGTCCCGGTGCGGCGTCAGGCAGACGGCGATGCGCGGCGGCCTGTCGAGCGTCTCGATCGGCCGGTGCGGGACCGCCATCAGCGCGGCGCGGAACAGCGCGATATCGTCGAGGCTGCGGGCATAGGCGCCGATCGTGTCGAGCCATTCGGTGTTGGCCTTCATGCCGGCGACCGGGAAATGGCCGAAGCTCGGCTTGTAGCCGTACACGCCGCAGAAGGCGGCGGGGCGGATCACCGAGCCGCCGGTCTGCGTGCCGGTCGCCAGCACGACCTGCCAGTCGGCGACGGCGGCGGCCGAGCCGGAGGACGAGCCGCCCGGCGTATGCGCCGGATTGTGCGGGTTGCGCGTCTTGCCGGGATGACGGTTGGCGAACTCCGTCGTCACTGTCTTGCCGAGCAGGATCGCGCCGGCATCGCGCGCGAGGGCGACGGTCGCGGCGTCGGCCAGCGGCTGGTGTGTAGCGTAGGCCGGCGAGCCGTAGCCGGTCGGCTGGTCGTAGCTGTCGATGATGTCCTTCACCCCGAACGGCACGCCGTGCAGCAGGCCCCGACGCGGCCCTCGGTCGAGCGCTCTGGCGCGTTCGAGGGCAGCCTCGCGGGCGAGATGCGTCCACGCGAGCACGTCGGCATCGCGCTTGTCGATCCGTTCGAGATGGGCGCGGACGACGGCCTCGGCCGTGAGCTTCCCCGCATCGATCTGTTGGGTGATTTCCGTGGCGGTAAGCGTGTTCGGGCCGGACATGATCGGCAATATGATCAGCAAATCCCGTGCCGCGCCAACGAAGAAGTCTTCAAAGCTCGTGGCTCGCTTCGTGCTTCGTCGGGCGGAACCTCGGAGGTTCTGCATGCTCACCCGCCGTTCCGCGCTGCTCGCGGGCGCTGTCCTTCCCTTCGCCGGCGCTGCCCAAGCGCAGCAGCCTTCGACGCTGCGCATCGCCATGACGCTGGCCGACATCCCGGTGACCGACGGCGCGCCCGACCAGGGCACCGAAGGCATCCGCTTCATGGGCTACACGATGTACGATCCGCTGGTCGCCTGGGACCTGTCGTCCGCGACCGCGCCCGCGAAGCTCGTGCCCGGCCTCGCGACCAAGTGGTATCAGGACCCGGCTGATCCGACGAAGTGGATCTTCGAGCTGCGCCAAGGCGTGAAGTTCCATGACGGATCGGACTTCAACGCCGATGCGGTGATCTTCACCCTCGACCGCACCCTGAACGACAAGTCGCCCGCCTTCGACCGCGCCGGCCGCAGCATCCTCATCGCCGCCGTCTGGCCGGTAATCGGTTACCGAAAGATCGACGACTACAAGGTGGAGATTCAGACCAAGGGCATTGATACGATCTTCCCCTCGCTGCTCAACCGCTTCCCGATCGCGAGCCCTGCCAACTTCGAGAAGGTGGGCCGCGACTGGCAAGCCTATCGCAAGTCGCCGTCCGGCACCGGCCCGTGGAAGATGAAGGCCTGGACGCCGCGCGAGCGCGCCGAGCTGGAGCGCAACAACGACTACTGGAACAAGGAGCGGCTGCCCAAGACCGAGCGCATGGTGCTGCTGCCGATCCCCGACGTCTCGACCCGCACGGCCGCGCTCCTGTCGGGCCGCGTCGACTGGATCGAGGCGCCGGCGCCCGACTCGCTCGACAAGCTCCGCGCCGGCGGCTGCAAGATCGAGACGAACGCCATTCCGCACATGTGGCCCTATACGCTCAGCATGCTGCCGGGCGCGCCGACCGCCGACATCCGGGTACGCAAGGCGCTGAACCTCGCGGTCGACCGCGACGCGATGGTGAAGCTGCTGAACGGCCTCGCCGCCCCCGCGGTCGGCTGCGTGCCCGCCGACCATCCCTGGTTCGGCAATCCGAGCTTCAAGATCAGGTACGATCCGGCGGAAGCAAAGAAGCTGCTGGCCGAGGCGGGCTACGGTCCGCAGAAGAAGCTCAAGATGAAGGTCGCCATCTCGACCTCGGGCTCGGGCCAGATGTATCCGCTGATCATGAACGAGTTCATCCAGCAGCAGTTCGCCGAAGTCGGCGTCGAGTTGGAGTTCCAGGTCATGGACTGGAACGCGCTGCTGAATTTCATGCGCCAGGGCGCCAAGGCACCGGAAGCGGCCTCGTTCAGCGCCATCAACGTCAGCTGGAACACGATGGACCCGCACAACGCCTTCATGCGCTTCGTCGACAGCCAGCAGGTCCCGCCCAAGGGCTCGAACTGGGGCTACATCAACGACCCGGCCTTCGACGCGCTGGCGAAGGAGGCGCGCAGCACCTCCGACCCGGCGGCGCTCGACAAGGTGCTGGCGAGGATCAACACCAAGATGGTCGACGACGCGGTGTTCGTCTGGGTCGTGCACGACGTGTGGCCGAACGCGATCTCGTCGAAGGTCAAGGGCTATGTCCATCCGAAGAGCTGGTACGTCGACTTCTCCCCGGTGACGGTGGGCTGACTCGGCGCGCTGGGACCGCGCCACTCCGAGGTTGTGAATTTATTGCCGGACATTGGATCATAGCGGTCCCGCTACCCAATCACCTCACCCTGAGCCACCAGCGCCACAGGCGCTGCGCACGGACCATG
>CAMFJT010000031.1 GCA_945957125.1 uncultured Rhodospirillales bacterium
ACCTCGATCGCATGGCGCTCAAGAAGCGACTCGACGAGATCGGCGATACCGTTCGCACGGCGCCGTGAGGAGAAGGCCATGCGTGTGGGCATCAACGGCATGGGCCGGATGGGCCGCCTGGCACTGCGGGCGGCAATGGGCGGGGTGGAGCGCCCGAGCGACGATCCACGCGCCGCCAACCGCCTCGAGGTGGTGCACGTGAACGAGATCAAGGGCGGCGCCGCAGCGACCGCGCACCTGCTCGAATTCGACAGCCTCCACGGCCGCTGGCGGGCGTCGTTCGCTGCCGAGGATGAAAGCGCCATCCGGATCGACGGCAGGACGCTCGGCTTCAGCGCCGTATCGCATCCCCACGACGTAGCCTGGGGCGATCTCGGCTGCGACATCGTCCTGGAATGCACCGGAAAGTTCCTGAAGCCGGTCGATCTGGAGGGCTACTTCGCCCGAGGCGCCAAGCGCGTCATCGTGGCTGCGCCGGTCAAGGACGATAGCGCCCTCAACGTCGTCGTCGGAGTCAACGATCGCCTGTACGATCCGAGCCGACATCGCCTGCTTACCGCGGCCTCGTGCACGACCAACTGCCTGGCGCCGGTCGTCAAGGTGGTCCACGAGGCGATCGGGATCGAGCATGGGCAGATCACCACGATCCACGATCCGACCAACACGAACGTCGTCGTCGATGCGCCGCACAGGGACCTGCGTCGTGCCCGTTCGGCCATGACGTCGCTCGCCCCGACGACGACCGGCAGTGCGACGGCGATCGCGCTGATCTACCCGGAGCTCGCGGGCAAGCTGAACGGCCACGCCGTCCGCGCGCCGGTGCTGAATGCCAGCCTCACCGATTGCGTGTTCGAGCTCAAACGGCCGACGACCGAGGAGGAGGTCAATGGCCTGTTCGCCGCAGCGGCCAGTGAAGGTCTTGCGGGGATCCTCGGCTTCGAGCCCCGGCCGCTGGTCTCGGCCGACTATTGCAACGATCCGCGGAGCACGATCGTCGACGGACCGAGCACGATGGTCACCGACGGAACGTTGCTCAAGGTCTACGCCTGGTACGACAACGAGATGGGCTACGTCTGCCGCATGGTCGATCTCGCCAACATCGTGATCGACGCGGAAAGAGCATGACCGCGGGCGCTCGACAATACCTGGTCGTCACGGCGTCGTACTGGGGCTTTACCCTGGTCGACGGCGCCCTGCGGATGCTGGTGCTGTTCCACTTCTTCCGGCTGGGCTACTCGCCCTTCACGCTGGCGTTCCTGTTCCTGCTCTACGAGTTCGCCGGCATCGTTGCCAACCTGAGCGGCGGTTGGTTCGCGACCCGCTATGGCATCCCGCGGATGCTGGCGATCGGGCAGGGGCTGCAGGTCGCAGGCCTGTTGATGCTGTCGGCGCTCGACCCCGGCTGGACCGTGGCGTGGTCGGTCGCCTGGGTGGTCGTCGCCCAGGGTATCGCGGGCATCGCCAAGGACTTCACCAAGACCGCCTCGAAGTCGGCCATCAAGGCAACTTCGGCCGAAGGCTCGGGGCAACTCTTCAAGTGGGTCGCCTACTTCACCGGATCGAAGAATGCGATGAAAGGCGTCGGCTTCTTTCTCGGCGGCCTGCTGCTCGACCTGCTGGGTTTCAAGGCCGCGCTGTGGCTGATGGCAGCGATCATCGGCATCGTCTTCCTCATGGGCGTGGCGTTGCTTCCCCGCCATCTCGGCAGGACGAAGGTTTCGAGATCGGTGCGCGAGTTCTTCGCCAGATCGGCCGGCGTGAATCTCCTGGCAGCCGCCCGCGTCTTCATGTTCGGGGCGCGCGAGGTCTGGTTCATGGTGGGCGTGCCGGTGTTCCTCTACGCCGAGGGATGGACGTTCCTCGAGGTCGGAGGGTTTCTTGCCGCGTGGACCATCGCCTACGGCCTGGTTCAGGCCCTGACCCCATCCCTCGTCGCCCGCAGTGCCGATGGCCTCAGCAAGGAGGTTCTGCATGCACGGCTTTGGGCCGGCTTGATTTTCGCCGTCCCCTTGATCCTCGCGCTGGTGCTTCACGATCGCGCTCTGGCACGCCCGGACATCGTACTGGCGGTCGGGCTGTCGATCTTCGGCCTGCCCTTCGCGGTCAGTTCCTCCCTTCACTCCTACCTGATCCTGGCCTATGCGGGGTCGAAGAAAGCGGCCGAGGATGTCGGTTTCTACTATGCCGCCAACGCCGCAGGACGGCTGGCTGGAATCCTCCTGTCCGGCGTCCTGTACCAGGCCGGCGGCATGGAGGCGTGCCTTCTCGGCTCCGCGGCGATGCTGCTCGCCTGCTGGGCGATCGCGTTCTTCCTGCCGCGCGCCGCCGAGCCCTCCCCGGTTGCGAAACGCGCGATGAGGCCGGTGGCATGAGCAACGGCCCGGCATCGAGCCGATGAAGGGATGCGGACCATGACGACCTTCCCTCGGGAGATGGCCCCCGCTCGATCCCGCAACCCGGCCGCCTGAAACAGAAAGCCCCCGCATGTCCTTGTTCGAACGATACCTCACGCTCTGGGTCGCGCTCTGCATCGTCGCCGGGGTGGCACTCGGTCATCTGGTTCCCGCGCCGTTTCGTGCGATCGGCGGCGCGGAAGTCGCGCACGTGAACATACCGGTCGCCGTGCTGATCTGGCTGATGATCGTTCCGATGCTGCTCAAGGTCGACTTCGGCGCGATCGGCAAGGTCGGACGACACTGGCGCGGGATCGCCGTGACCCTGTTCATCAACTGGGCCGTCAAGCCGTTCTCGATGGCATTGCTCGGCTGGTTCTTCATCGGCCATCTGTTTCGTCCGTGGCTGCCGGAAGGGCAGGTCGAAAGCTACATCGCCGGTCTCATCCTGCTCGCGGCGGCACCCTGCACCGCGATGGTGTTCGTCTGGAGCAACCTGACGGACGGGGAGCCGGACTTCACCCTCACGCAAGTCGCGGTCAACGATACGATCATGGTCTTCGCCTTTGCGCCGATCGTCGGCCTGCTGCTCGGATTGTCCGCGATCACCGTGCCGTGGGAGACGCTGCTGTTGTCCGTCGGTCTCTATATCGTCGTGCCGGTGGTCCTGGCGCAGCTGGTGCGCTCGTTCGTGCTTGGGCAGGGCGGCCCGCAAGGCCTGTCGGCCTTGTTGAAGCGCCTGCAGCCCATTTCCCTGGCGGCATTGCTCGCGACGCTCGTCTTGCTCTTCGGCTTCCAGGGCGAGCAGATCATCGCCCAGCCGTTGACCATTGCCTTGCTCGCGGTACCGATCCTCATCCAGGTCTACTTCAATGCCGGTCTCGCCTATCTCCTGAACCGGCTGTCGGGTGAGGCGCATTGCGTCGCCGCCCCGTCGGCCTTGATCGGCGCCAGCAACTTCTTCGAGCTGGCGGTGGCGGCCGCCATCAGCATCTTCGGCTTTTCGTCGGGAGCAGCGCTCGCCACGGTGGTCGGCGTGCTGATCGAGGTGCCCGTCATGCTGACCGTGGTCCGGATCGCCAACGCCAGCAAACGCTGGTACGAAGCCGGCGATGCGGTGACGCGACGCGCCTGAGATATTTCCAAAGTTCTGGAAATACCGTTGACTGCACCGCGCGAGCTTCTATCTTCGGGGAATGAAGCTCGACGATGCTGCAACCCGCCTGGAAGCCTTGGGAAACCCGACGCGACTCAGGATCTATCGCACGCTCGTGCGCGCGGGCGAGGAGGGCATGGCGGTCGGCAAATTGCAGGAGCGTCTCGACGTCGCCGCCTCGACTTTGTCGCATCATCTCAAGACGCTGATCGGCGTCGGCCTGGTCAGCCAGACCCGAGAAGGCACGACACTGATCTGCCATACCAACTACCCGATGATGCGAAGCCTGATCCGATACATGCTCGAGGAATGCTGTGTGGAGGGCTCGTGCGCGCCCGGCGGGTTGGCCAAGCTGATCGAGGCTGCCTGAATTTTTTTACCCGTATGGTTCGATGCTTCTAGCAGGATAGGAGAATGCCGTGCCCGATTCTCTCACCCCGAAAAAGACCGTGGCCATTCTCGGCGCCGGTCCGGTGGGACTGGCGGCTGCCGCTCATGTTCTCGAGCGCGGCCTCGAACCGATCGTTCTCGAAGCAGGACCGCAGGTCGCTCACGCGGTGCGCCAGTGGGGGCATGTGCGCATGTTCTCTCCCTGGCAGTACAACATCGACAAGGCGGCCGGGCGGCTGCTCGAGGCCGGGGGCTGGAACGCCCCGGTGGCATGCGAATATCCGACCGGCGACGAGCTGGTCGAACGCTATCTCGAGCCTCTGGCGAGGCGCACCCCGCTCAAGGATCGCATTCGGGCCGGCAGCCGAGTGACGGCCGTCGGCCGTGCGGGATTTGACAAGGTGACGAGCGGCGGCCGCGAATTCGCGCCGTTCACGATCCGCTACGCCGACTCAAGGGGTGCGCAACAGGTCAAGGCCGATGCGGTGATCGACACTACCGGCACGTGGTTCTCCCCTGGCCCGGCCGGCGCCGACGGTCTGCCCGCGGTGGGCGAGGTCGACCTGCAGGAGCGCATCGCCTACGGCATGCCCGACGTGCTGGGCCGCGAGCGCTCGCGCTACGCCGGCCGCAAGGTCGCGGTGCTGGGGGCCGGGCATTCGGCAATCGGTACCTTGATCGATCTCGCCCGCCTGGCGCAGGAGATGCCCGGGACGAAGGTCGTGTGGCTGCTCCGGGGCGATAGGCCCGAAAAGGCTTTCGGCGGCGGCGCCGACGACAAGCTCGCGGCGCGAGGTGCGTTGGGGCAGGCGTTCGCCGATCGCGTCGCGACCGGGGCGATCGGCGTCGAAAGCGGCTTCCGGGTGTCACATCTCGGCCGTGAGGGAGACAAGATCCGTGTCGGTGCCGGCAGCGCCTGTTGCGGCCGTCACGTCCTGGTCGACGAGTTGATCGTGGCCACGGGATTCCGTCCCGACTTCGGATTCCTGCGGGAAGTAAGGCTCGCGCTGGATCCCGCGATCGAATGTCCGCCCGCGCTCGCCCCGCTCATCGATCCGAATGTCCATAGTTGCGGCACGGTCCGGCCCCATGGGGCGCGGGAGCTGTCTCAGCCCGAGCCCGGTTTCTATCTGGCGGGAATGAAGAGCTATGGACGGGCTCCGACGTTCCTGATGATGACGGGTTACGAGCAGGTGCGGTCGATCGTGGCTCAGGTTGCCGGAGACCACGCCGCCGCCGGCAAGGTCGAGCTCGTGCTGCCCGAAACCGGCGTTTGCTCGGGGCCGGGACCGGCCGTCGATCTCACGCCGGCCGAAGCCGCTGCGGGTTGCTGCGGCGGGCCGGCGCCCGAGCAGCCTGGCGCCTGCTGCGTGGCCGACGTGAAGGCCAAGGCGGCAGGCAAGCAGAGCTGCTGCGGATAGCGCCAGGCCATGGCCTTCGATCGCAGCCGTTTCCTCACCATCGTCATCCTGGGCTCGACGCAAACCCTTGCATGGGCGTCGAGCTATTACCTGCCGGCGGTGCTGGCCGACGCGATCGCGGCCGATACCGGCGTATCGACCAACTGGTTGTTCGCGGTCTTTTCCGCCGCGCTCGTCATATCGGCGCTTCTCGGCCCCCGCATGGGCCGGATGAGCGACGCCGGTGGCGGAAACCGGATGCTGGCCGGCTCGAATTTGTTGTTCACGGCCGGGCTGGCACTGCTTGCCGGCTCGCATTCCCTGCCGACGCTGGCGGTGGCCTGGCTGCTGCTCGGGATCGCCATGGGATTCGGGCTCTACGATGCGGCTTTTGCCGTGCTGGGCCGCATCTATGGGGCGAACGCGCGAGGTGCGATCACCGGCATCACGTTGCTTGCAGGCTTCGCCAGCACGATAGGATGGCCGCTGACGGCCTGGGGCGCCGCCACCATCGGATGGCGCGACACCTGCCTGGCCTGGGCGGCGCTGCATCTGTTCGTGGCCTTGCCCCTCAACTATTGGGCGCTGCCGCGGCCAATCGTTACGGCGCAGGACAAGAAGGCAATGGACAAACCGGTTCCCATCGACCGGCCCATGGTCCTGCTCGGCTTCGCGTTCGCCGCGGCGTGGATCGTCACGGCCGGCATGGCCGCCCACTTCCCGCGCATCCTGGAAGCGGCGGGCGCCTCGCCGGCGCAAGCGATCGCCGCCGGCGCCCTGATCGGCCCGGCCCAGGTCGGTGCCCGGATGGTGGAGGCAAGCCTGCTGTCGCGCTTCCATCCCCTGGTTTCGGCGCGCCTCGCGACGCTCACCCACCCGGTGGGCGCTGCCGTCATCCTGGCGGCCGGCGGCGGCGTCGCGGCCAGCGTCTTCGCCGTGTTGCACGGCTCGGGCAACGGGATCATCACCATTGCCCGCGGGACCGTTCCGCTGGCGATCTTCGGGCCCGAGAACTACGGCTATCGGCTTGGCATCCTCGGCATGCCCGCGCGCTTCCTGTCGGCGGCGGCACCGCTGGGTTTCTCGTTCCTGATCGATCGGCTGGGTGCCGATGTGCTGATTGTTTCCGCCGGACTGAGCCTGTCGGCGTGCCTGGCCCTGTGTCTGCTGCGTCGGCCAGGACGCCAGGTGGCGGCTCATGCCGATTGACCGAAAGACGGCGGCGCGCCTGGTCGCCGTCGTCTGCGCCGCCCAGGTGTTCGTGCAGCTTGGCGCCGGGTACTGGCCCGTGCTGCTGCCGGACCTGATGCACCGCTGGTCGCTCAGCAACAGTGAAGCCGGTTGGATCACGTCGGCCTTCTATGCCACCTACATGGTGAGCGTTCCGTTCCTCGTCACACTGACCGATCGCGTCGACGCCAAGCGGGTCTATCTGTTCGGGGTCAGTTGCACCGTCATTGCGCACCTGGCGTTCGGGATGTTCGCGGATGGCCTGTGGACCGCGCTCTTGCTGCGAGGCCTTGCCGGAATCGGTTGGGCGGGCACCTACATGACGGGCCTGAAGCTCCTTGCCGACCAGGTCGACGCGAAAATGATGTCGCGCGCCGTGACGGGTCACGCTGCGAGCATCGGCATCTCGGGCGCCGCGTCCTTCGCGCTGGGCGAATGGCTTGCGCAGGGCTTCGGCTGGCGCGTGGCCTTTGCCAGCGCCGCGCTGACCGCGTTGATCGCCTGGCTCACGGTTGCCCTGGCGGTGCCGGGCCGCGCTCCGCGCCACAAGCCGGCCGGAGGGGCGCCTGCGCTCTTCGATTTTCGGCCGGTGCTCCGCAACCGCTCGGCCTTCGCGTACTCGCTGGCCTATTGCGTGCACACCCTCGAGATGAACGCGCTGCGCGGCTGGGGCGTCGCCTTCCTCGCCTGGGTGGCAATACGCACCGGCAACGGCGACCCGGTGCTGTCTCCGGCAGTGATCGTCACGCTGCTGGGCCTGCTGGGCACTCTGACGAGCGTGCTCGGCAACGAAGCCTCGATCCGCTACGGCCGCCGTCGGCTGGTCGCGTCGGCCATGGGGCTGTCCATCGCGGTCGGCGCGGTGATCGGCTTCGCCGGATCGATCGGCTACTGGGTCGCCGTCGGACTGATCGTGCTGTACGGCATGATCATCTGGCTCGATTCCTCCTCGCTCACGGCGGGCGCGGCCGGCGCGGCGGATCCGGACCGGCGCGGCGCCACTCTCGCAGTGCATTCCATGCTGGGCTATGCGGGCGGCTTCGTCGGGCCCCTGGCGATCGGTTGGACGCTCGACCTTTCGGGCGGCATGTCGACGGTCGGCTGGGGCCTCTCCTTCGGGGTGATCGCCGCGCTGATGGCGGTGGCGTTGGCCGCGTTCCTCATCATTCGACCGCGGACGCTCGAGGGCGACAACGGCTAGCTGGAGCCCCAGCGCCGCCTGGCGCCCCTCGATGCCGCACCGCCGCTTTGACCACGCTTCACGGCGCGCGATCGCTCATGTCTTTGGGTAGGAGATGCTCATGGTTTCCGCGACACAGGCGGGGCGGTCCTTGCCCTCGATCTCGACGGTCCACTGGTATGTCATGCGGATGCCCCCGTTGGGCATGTCGTCGGCGGCGAGCAGCTTCTGGCGGCCGCGGATGCGCGCGCCGACCTGCACGGGGCTCGTGTAGCGCACCTTGTTCGAGCCGTAGTTTATGCCGTTGCGCACATTGTCGATCCTGAGGACATCCTTGCCGAAGGTCGAGATCACGGAAAAGGTGAGATTGCCGTGCGCGATGGTCTTGCCATCCGGCATGTCGGTCTTGCAGCGCTCGACATCGACATGGATCCATTGATGGTCGCCGCTCGCCTCGGCGAACGTATTGATGCGCTCCTGGGTTATTTCCAGCCAGTCGCTGACTCCCAGCTCCTGACCGACCAGCGCCTTCATCGCCTGCGGGCTCTCAACGATCCGTTTCGCCACGATGTCCTCCTTCAAGCCAACCCAACCGGTATCCTGTAGCGTTACAGGCGGAATCACCCGCCGATCTGCAACTTTGCCCAGGTGTCGCGCAGCTCGATCGTGCGGTTGAACACCAAGGTATCCGCGCCGCTCGCCGGGTCGGCGCAGAAATAGCCCAGCCGCTCGAACTGCACGGCCTCGCCCACGGGCATCTCCGCCAACGACGGCTCCAGCAACGCGCCCGACAGGATCTCGAGCGAGCCTGGATTCAGGTCGGCGTCCAGATCGCCATCGGCTCCCGGGGCGGGACGGTTGAAGAGCGTGCTGTATAGACGGACCTCGGCGGGGCGAGCGTCCTGCCCCACCCAGTGCAGGGTGGCCTTCACCTTCCGGCCGTCCGGGGAATTGCCGCCGCGGCTGGCGGGATCGTAGGTGCAGCGCAGCTCCACCACGGTGCCGTCCACATCCTTCACGACCTCGCGGCAGGTCACGAGATAGGCATAGCGCAACCGCACCTCTCGCCCCACCGCCATCCGGTAGAACTTGTTCGGCGGGTTCTCCATGAAGTCGTCGCGCTCGATGTAGATCTCCCTGCCGAAGCGAAGGGTGCGCGTGCCGGCGCCCGGATCGGACGGATGGTTGACGGCCTCCAGCTCTTCGACGTGGTTCTCGGGGAAATTCTCGATCACGAGCTTGAGAGGCTGCAGGACCGCCATGCGCCGCTGGGCCACCTGGTTGAGGCGGTCGCGGATGGCGTGATCGAACATGGCGATATCGACGACGCTGTTGGCCTTGGACATGCCGATGCGCCGGACGAACTCGCGGACCGCCTCCGGCGGCACGCCACGACGGCGCAGTCCGGCCAGGGTCGGCATGCGCGGATCGTCCCAGCCGCTCACGATGCCGCGCCGCACCAGATCCGTCAGATATCGCTTGGACAGGACGGTGTATCCGATATTGAGGCGGGCGAACTCGGTCTGGCGGGGCCGCGACGGGACCGGCAGGTGGTCGAGGAACCAGTCGTAGAGAGGACGGTGATCCTCGAACTCCAGGGTGCACAGCGAGTGGGTGACGTGCTCGATGGCGTCGGACTGGCCATGGGCGAAATCGTAGGTCGGATAGATGCACCACTGCGTCCCGGTACGGGGGTGAGGGGCGTGCAGGATGCGATACAGGACGGGGTCCCGCAGGTTCATGTTGCCGGAAGCAAGGTCGATCCTGGCCCGCAGCACGCAGGCCCCGTTGGGAAACTTGCCGGCGCGCATGTCGCGAAACAGACCGAGATTGGTCTCCACCGAACGGTCGCGATCGGCCGACGCCCGGCCCGGTTCGGTCAGCGTGCCGCGCATCGCGCGCATCTCGTCGGGCGGCGTGTCGTCGACATAGGCGAGGCCGGCGCGAATGAGATGCTCCGCCCAGTCGTACAACGTCTGGAAATAGTCCGACGCATGATGCAGGTGTTCGCCCCAGTCGAAGCCCAGCCAGTGGACGTCGCGCTTGATGGCGTCGATGTATTCCTGCTCCTCCTTGACGGGATTGGTGTCGTCGAAGCGAAGGTGGCAGCGGCCGCCGAATTCGACGGCGAGCCCGAAGTTCAGGCAGATCGACTTCGCATGGCCGAGGTGCAGGTAGCCGTTCGGTTCCGGCGGAAAGCGCGTGACGATGCCCTGAACCACGCCGCGGGCGAGGTCGGCCTGGACCATGTCGCGGATGAAATCCCGATGCTCAACGGTCCCAGTTCCTTCCGGCATCGTCTTCTTGTCGTTCATCGAGCTGTCAACCTCCACACGGGCATCTACACGCGCAATCTGCGGCCGGGGCAGTTATAGCACTGCCGGCGCGCCCGGCCATGATACGGCCACCGCCATTGACCCGCTCCCTTTCAGCGAACGGCAGACTGCCTGCACCCTGCGACTGGCGACGGCGCGCCCGACGCTGGATCTACCGTTTCACCCAATGCTGGCTCAAATCCGTGACGCACGCCCTGTGGCGCGCTGCACCCTCGGCGCGTCGGCTTCCGGACGGATAAACAGCAGCCCGATCGCGCCGCACCCGATCTGCAGCAGGCCGAGGATCAGGAAGCCCCGATCGTAACCCGCAAGCGGCGAGGCCGCCCATTGCAGCACGACGCCCATGACGAGCGGTGCGGCGACGCCACCCAGGGTCATGATCGAGTTGACGATGGCGAGCATGGCGGCGCGCTGTGGCTGCGGCGTCAGCTCGCTCACGATTATCGGCACCACGACGAATATCGTCCCACCCAGCGCACTCCCCGCGACCAGAAGCGCGATCTTCAGCCAGGCTGTGTCGGGGACGCCGACGAACAGCAGGAGGCCACCGCCGAGCATGATGGTGGCGCACGGAAATGCGCCGCGACTCACCCGACTGGAATGGCCGCGAGTCTTGAGCGCCTGCGAGATGGTGCCGCCTGCCAGCACGCCGACGGCCCCGGCCAGCCATGGCAGCACGCTCAGCGTGCCACCTACGGATTGGCTGAACCTCAGGCCTTCGACCAGGTAGGCGGTGAGCCAGGTCAGCAGCAGCGACAGTCCCCAGAAGGCGGAGAAGCCGACGACGCAGGTCGCGACGATCGTCGGCAGCAGCAGCAGCTCGCGATACGGCACGGGCTGCTGCTCGGCTCCGGCTGGCCCGTCGGTCAGGGTGCCTTCGCGGCCGAGCACGAGCCAGGCGATCGACCATGCCAGGCCGACGATGCCGAGGGCGGCGAAGGCCCAGTGCCAGGAGAAATGGACGATGATGGCGTTGAGCAACGGTACGGCCACGATGACCCCGAACGAGGAGCCTTGGGCGACCACCGCCGTCGGCAGGGCACGCAACGAGTCGGGAAACCACTTGTAGAGAGCGTGCATGGCGACCGGGTAAGCCGGCCCCTCGGCGACACCCAGCAGCACGCGGTTTGCGATCAGCATCCCGAACGTCACCGGGCCGAGCAGCGGAAGCTGCACTACGGTCCAGGCGATCGCCATGGCCAGCAGCATGCTTCGCGCCGGGCGACGATTGCTGGCGAAGCCCACCAGCACGGCTGAGAGCGGAAACAGCAGGTAGAACACGGAACCCAGCAGGCCGAACTGTTCCGGAGAGAGGCCGAGCTCGTCCATCATCGGCTTTGCCGCCAGGCCGAGCACTGCCTTGTCGGCGAAGTTGATGACCATGAGCAGGAAGATCAGCGCGGTCACGCCCCACGCGCCGGGTTGCGGCCGTTCATCCGTCGTCACGCCGATCAGCTCCCCCCAACTTGCGTCAGGGACCATAGCATTTCGCGGAGTGCGGAAACCTGCGATCTGGGAAGCGCCAAGAGCGAATCTTGATGGCGGCGCCAGTGATTCAGGCGGCGGCGTTGGGCTGAGGGTCGATGGTGGCGTCCTCGATCCCGTCGGCGGACTGGGCGCCGAGCGCGGCCTGAACGAGGGCCGGTTCCGCATCGAAACGGTAGAGCGGTGCTGGCGTCGCGGGGCGCGATTGCCATCGGAGCGTCGATGGCGCCACGACCGATGCTCAGGGCGTTGGCGGAAAGGAGGAAAAGATCGGCGACCACGCCCAACGTGGAAGATGGACCGGGCCGTGCTCGAAAGGCATCTCTGCTCGAGCAGGACGACGAGTGGGCTCCCAGCGTCGCCGCCCGATCGATCCGGCTCTTGCTTGGAAAACGTCAAGCCACCGCAGGCTCATACACCACGAAATGAGACACGATCGGGCCCGAGGGATAGCCTCTGGTGCCTACAGGAGCCGACAAGGGTCAAAGGGTGCAGCGCGAAGAGCCTGCGCATATTAGGCGTCTGAGGCCTTCCGCCCTGGCGGTGGAGACTATTGGCTCAAGAGGCAGTGGCGGAGAGGGTGGGATTCGAACCCACGGTACGCTTGCACGCACAACGGTTTTCGAGACCGTCCCGATCGACCACTCCGGCACCTCTCCGAGCGCCCGCTTATAGGGGGCTCGCTTCCGGCGGGCAACACCGTTGACTCGGAAGGCGTCCTGCGTATATTCCGCGCTCCTTCGGCGGGTCTTCAGGCCCGCCGTGTTCTTTCGTGCCTTGCGGCATTTGGGCCAAGGATGTCACCGACCCCCAAGGGGTGGTGGATCGGGTCCGGGCCGCGGGCTTCAGTCGGGTGCTGTCATGATCGCCGTTATCCGCACGGGTGGAAAGCAATACACCGTCGCCGCCGAAGAGACCCACACCATCGAGCGTGTCGAGGGCGAGGCGGGCTCGACCGTCGAGTTCACCGACGTGCTGATGGTCGGCGACAAGGTCGGTGCGCCGACCGTCGCGGGCGCCAAGGTGGTGGCCTCGATCGTCAAGCAGGCGCGCGGGCCGCACCTGATCGTCTTCAAGAAGCGGCGGCGCCAGAACTCGCGGCGCAAGAACGGCCATCGTCAGGACCTGACGGTGGTCAAGATCGAACAGATCGTCGCCTGAACCAGAGCGACCGGAGAGTACGATGGCACATAAGAAAGCAGGCGGCTCCTCGCGCAACGGCCGCGATTCCGACGGCAAGCGGCTGGGCGTCAAGCGCTTCGGCGGCGAGAAGGTCCTGTCGGGCAACATCCTGGTCCGCCAGCGCGGCACCAAGATGAACGCCGGCGAGAATGTCGGCATCGGCCGCGACCACACCCTCTTCGCCACCGTCGACGGCGTGGTGAGCTTCCGCACCCGCTCGGGCGGCAAGGTCGAGGTGAACGTGCTCCCGGCGCCGGCGCTCGCCGCCGAATAGCCGTTCCCGTCCAGAGGATTGCGAAGGGGGAACGGCTCGGCCGTTCCCCCTTTTTCTTTTCGGATCCCGACCCATGAAATTCCTCGACCAGGCCAAGATCTACCTCCGCTCCGGCAACGGCGGGAACGGCTGCGTGGGCTTCCGCCGCGAGAAGTTCATCGAGTTCGGCGGCCCGGACGGCGGCGACGGCGGGCGTGGCGGCGACGTCGTGCTCGAATGCGTCGACGGGCTGAACACGCTGATCGACTATCGCTACGCCCAGCATTTCAAGGCCGAGACCGGCCACCAGGGCTCCGGCAGCCAGCGCACCGGCGCGGCGGGCAAGGACATCGTGCTGCGCCTGCCGCGCGGCACGCAGGTGTTCGACGAGGACAACGAGACCCTGCTGGCGGACCTCACCGAGGTCGGCCAGCAAGTGACGTTCCTCAAGGGCGGCGACGGCGGCTACGGCAACCTGCACTACAAGACCTCGACCAACCGCGCGCCACGCCGCGCCGACAAGGGCTGGCCGGGCGAGGAGCGCTGGGTCTGGCTGCGGCTCAAGCTGATCGCCGATATCGGGCTGGTCGGGCTGCCCAATGCGGGCAAGTCGACCTTCCTGGCCGCCAACACCAACGCGCGGCCCAAGATCGCCGACTATCCCTTCACGACGCTGCATCCCGGGCTGGGCGTGGTGAAGGTCGGCTCGAACGAATTCGTGATGGCCGACATCCCGGGGCTGATCGAAGGCGCGCACGAGGGCGCCGGGCTCGGCACACGCTTCCTGGGCCATGTCGAGCGTTGCCGCGCGCTGCTCCATCTGGTCGACGGCACGCAGGACGACGTGGCCGCCGCCTATCGGACGGTGCGCGCCGAGCTCAAGGCCTATGGCGGCAATCTCGTGCGCAAGAAGGAGATCGTGGCGTTGAACAAGACCGACGCCATGACGCCGGAAGACATCGAAGCCAAGCGCGCCCGGCTCGCCAAGGTGAGCCGCAAGACCGTGCACGTCATTTCCGGCGTATCGGGCCAGGGCGTGCAGGCCCTGCTGCACGAGCTCATGAAGCTCGTCGACAGGCAGCGCATCGCGGCGAAGGAAGCGGCGTGACCTCGCTCTCCGCCTCCAAACGGCTGGTCGTCAAGATCGGCTCGTCGATCCTGGTCGACGAGACCAAAGGGCAGATCCGGCGCGACTGGCTCGAGGCCCTGACCGACGACGTGGCGCACCTGCACGCGGGCGGATGCGAGGTCGTGCTGGTCTCGTCCGGCGCGATCCGGCTGGGCCGCACCTATCTCGGATTGCCGGCCGGACCTTTGAAGCTCGAGGAAAGCCAGGCTGCCGCCGCCACCGGCCAGATCCAGCTCGCCCACGCCTATCAGGAATCGCTCGCCCGGCACGGCATCACCGTGGCACAGGTGCTGTTGACGCTCGACGATTCCGAGGAGCGCCGCCGCTATCTCAATGCGCGCCAGACCATGGGCACGCTGCTCGGCTTGCGCGCCGTGCCGGTGATCAACGAGAACGACACGGTGGCGACCGACGAGATCCGCTTCGGCGACAACGATCGGCTGGGCGCCCGCGTCGCCGAGATGATCTCGGCCGACACGCTGGTGCTCCTGTCCGACATCGACGGGCTCTATACCGGCGATCCGCGCAGCGACGCCTCGGCGCGGCACATTCCCGAGATCCGCGACATCACCGCCGAGATCGAGGCGATGGCCGGCGCCGCCCCGTCGGTGATGTCGAACGGTGGCATGGTGACCAAGCTGATGGCCGGCCGCATCGCCATGGCCGCGGGCTGCCGCATGGCGATCGCCGACGGCCGCGCCGTCGGCGCGCTCGGCGCGCTGATCGACGGCGCCGCGCGCTGCTCGTGGTTCCTGCCGGAGGGCTCGCCCCTGTCGGCGCGCAAGAAATGGATCAGGGGCTCGCTGAAATCCGCCGGCAGCCTGGTGGTCGACGACGGCGCGGTGCGCGCGCTGTCCTCGGGCAAGAGCCTGCTGCCGGCCGGCGTCACCGCCATCGACGGCGAGTTCAAGCGCGGCGACGTGGTCGACGTGAAGGACAAGGTCGGCCGGCTGCTGGGGCGCGGGCTGGTCGCCTATGCCGCCGACGACGCGCGCCGCATCGCCGGTCGCCGCAGCGCCGAGATCGAGCGCCTGCTGGGCTTCCGCGGCCGCGACGAGATCGTCCACCGCGACGACCTCGTGGTCGAGTGACGAACGGGAGCGGGTCATGAACGTGAGCGACGACTCATTGCTGGGACCGCGCCACTCCGTGGCGCCTCATGATCATGAGCGCCACGGAGTGGCGCGGTCCCAGCCGGAAGACGCCGCGGCGATTGTCGCTGCGCTGGGCCAGCGCGCAAAGGCTGCAGCCGCGGCGCTGCGCAATGCGGGCACCGATGCCAAGAACGAAGCGTTGACCGAGGCCGCCCGGCTGATCCGCGCCGGCAAGGCCGGGATCCTTGCCGCCAATGCCCGCGATATCGAGGCGGCCAAGGCCGCCGGCATGAGTGCGGCGCTGCAGGACCGCCTGCTGCTGAACGACGCGCGGATCGAGGCGATGGCCAAGGGCCTCGACGAGATCGCCGCGCTGCCCGATCCGGTCGGCGCCGAGATCGAGCGCTGGCAGCGGCCGAACGGCCTCGAGATCAGCCGCGTGCGCGTGCCGATTGGCGTTATCGGCGTGATCTACGAGGCGCGCCCCAACGTGACGGCGGACGCGGGCGCCCTGTGCATCAAGTCGGGCAATGTCGTGGTGCTGCGCGGCGGCTCGGACAGCTTCCATTCCTCGCGCGCCATCGTCGAGCTGCTGCGCCGCGCGCTGGCGAGCGCCGGCCTGCCCGAGGACTGCGTCGCGCTGGTGCCGACGACCGACCGTGCGGCCGTGGGCGAGCTGCTCAAGGCGATGGACTGGCTCGACCTGATCGTGCCGCGCGGCGGCCGTTCGCTGATCGACCGCGTCACCGCCGAAAGCCGCGTCCCCGTCCTGCGGCACTATGACGGCATCTGCCACGTCTATGTCGATCGCGATGCCGACATCGCGATGGCGCGCGACGTCGTGGCCAATGCGAAGATGCGTCGCGTCAGCGTGTGCGGCGCCGCCGAGACGCTTCTGATCGATCGTGCCGCGCTCGACACCCACCTGCCGCCGGTGCTTGCCAAGCTGCACGCGCTGGGCTGCGAAGTGCGCGGCGACGCGGAGGTTCAGAAGCGCGATCCGCAGGCGCTGGCCGCCAGCGAGAAGGACTGGCGCACCGAGTATCTCGAGCCGATCATCTCGGTCGCCACCGTCGACGGCGTCGAGGGAGCGATCCGCCACATCGCCACCTACGGTAGCCAGCACACGGAATCGATTGTCACGGCCAACGCCGCCACGGCCGATCGCTTCCTGCGCGAGGTCGACAGCGCCATCGTGATGCACAATGCCAGCACACAGTTCGCCGACGGCGGCGAGTTCGGGCTGGGCGCCGAGATCGGCATCTCGACCAACCGCATGCATGCGCGCGGGCCGGTCGGGCTGGTCGAGCTCACGACCTACAAGAACATCGTGCGCGGCACGGGCACGCTGCGGCCGTGACCTCGGCCCGTCATCCGATGCCGGGCGTGCCGGGCGATATGCGTCGCCGCGTCGGCCTGCTCGGCGGCTCGTTCAACCCCGCGCACGCGGGCCATCGGCACGTCTCCCTGGAGGCGCTCCGGCGACTCGGCCTCGACGAGGTCTGGTGGCTGGTCTCGCCGCAGAATCCGCTCAAGAGCGACGACGGCATGGAGCCGCTGGTGACGCGGGTCGCGCGTGCCCGGCAGGTCGCACACCATCCCCGCATCCGTGTCGAGGCGCCCGAGGTGCTGCTCGGCACGCGCTATACGCTCGATACCGTGCGGGCGCTCAAGCGCCTCTACCCGCAGGCCCATTTCGTCTGGCTCATGGGCGCCGACATCCTGCCCCAGCTCGTGCGCTGGCGAGGCTGGCGCGAGCTCTTCGAGGAGATCGCGATTGCCGCTTTCGCCCGGCCGGGCTGGAGCTATGCTGCGCTCCAGTCGGCAGCCCCGCGCGCCTTTGCCCGTTACAGGCTGGACGCGGACCGGGCACGCCGGCTCGCGACCGCCGAGACGCCGGCTTGGTGCTTCGTCCCGAGCCGGCTCGACGATCATTCGGCCACGGCGATCCGCGCCGCGCGCCCCAAGAGGACCAGAGCGAAAGGAAAGACCATCCCCGACCAGACCCACACCCTTCCCGATCGGAGCAAGGAAATCGGCGAGCAGCTCGCGCTGGTGCGCCGCTCGCTCGACGACGACAAGGCCGAGAACGTCGTCGTCATCGACCTCGCCGGCAAGTCGGCCTTCGCCGACCACATGGTGATCGCTTCGGGCCGCTCGAATCGCCAGGTCGTGGCCATTGCCGACCATCTGGCGGAGCGACTGAAGCAGGCCCGCTATCCCGTCATCTCGGTCGAAGGCAAGGAAGTCGGCGACTGGGTGCTGGTCGACAGCGGCGACATCGTCGTCCACATCTTCCGGCCCGAGCCGCGTGCCTTCTATGCGCTGGAAAAGATGTGGGCGATCGAGAACGAGGCAGCGCCCAAGCCCGCGAAGGCCACCCGGCGCAAGCGCGCTTGAAGCTGACGATCGCCTGCATCGGGCGCGCCGGGCGCGGTCCCGAGCGGGATCTCTACGAGCACTATGCCGGCCGCATCCGCTGGCCGCTTACGCTGCGCGAGCTCGAGGAACGGAAGAAGCTGCCACCTGCCGAGCTGATCCGCCGGGAAGGCGATCTGTTGCTCGAAGCCGTCCCCGACAGGTCGGTGCTGGTCGCCCTCGACCGCCGCGGCAAGGAGATGGCGAGCGAGGCCTTTGCCGCCCGGCTCGGGCGCTGGCGCGACGATGGGGTGGCCGACATCGCTTTCCTGATCGGCGGCGCCGACGGCCACGGCGAACCCCTCCTGTCGAAGGCGTCCCTGATCCTGTCGTTCGGCGCCATGACCTGGCCTCACCTGCTCGCCCGGGTCCTGCTCGCCGAGCAGCTCTACCGCGCCCAGCAGCTACTGGCCGGCCATCCGTACCATCGGGCGTGATCTTACTCGGCGGCAACCGGATGGTCGCGTTCCAGATCTTCGGGATGCGCCCGGTACCACAGGCCTTGAGCGCTGAAATCGATGCCGCCGACCTCGTCGGCGGCGACAGGCGTGGAGGGCCAGCCCAAGCTATAACCTTCCGAATCGACAGTGAATCCCGTGGCGAAGAAAGTGGCGTCCGCCAAGGCAGTCATCACACCACCCCGGGCAATGATTGGCTTGAAATCGATGACGTCGGCGCTGCCATCCTGCCAGTCGATCTGGAGGAGAAAGTTCGGCTCGGCCGTCGCTTTGGCGATTCGCGGCATCATGATTCGCCCTCGACCTTCTTAAGCGGTTGAGCCCGGCGGGCTCTATCCCAATTCTCCATCAACGCCTCCCGATGGCGCAAGCACCACGTCCGAAGGGTTCGCATGTCCCTGGCTGTCACTCGCCCGTTCGAATCGATCAACGACCCGTCCCGAATGAGGATTCGTGCGGCGAAGTTGGCCGCCCGGACATGGAAGTGAGGCGGCTCGTGGTCTTCGTAATAGAGGATGATGGCCATTCCAAAGACCCAGGCGACGGTCGGCATGGCGGCAATCTACCGGAATGCCTGCCGCGATCGCAAAAAGCGTCGATTTTGCCTCTGTATTGACGAAAAACCGGGGCTACATTGGCGCCATGCGTTCCCTCTTTCCGCGGCTTGCCGCCGCCTCCGCCGGATTCGTCCTGGCCACCGTCGCGACCGTGGCCATGGCGCAGACCCCGGCAGCCGACACGCCGGCGGCCAAGCCCAAGCCGGTGCGCAGCATCCCTTATGTCTCGATCACCGGAGATGACGGCCAGCAGCGCCATTACGAGACCAACGCCATCCCGCTGCTGTACAATCGCGCGTGCTTCGGCTGGCGGATGTATCTCGGCGGCCCCAACCGGACCGTCAGCCTGACCGAGGTGCTGACCACCTCGCAGCCGGCCGAGCAGGTGATCGCCGGCCCCGAGACCGAGGTCAGCGCCGACAAGACGAAGGCCACCACCCGCATGCGCGAGGTCGTGCAGGACGGCGTGCTGCAGCGCTCATGGTGCATCATTCCGGGCGATCCGCCCGGCACTTACACCTACGATGTCTCGATCGACGGCGAGCCGCGCGGCGAGTTCGTGTTCTGCGCCATCGAGGTGCCCGACCAGAATCCCAACACCGATCCGCGCGAGCTGAGCTGCCCCAACAAGTTCAACTCGGTCGAGCGCGCCCGGCCGACTTTGCGCAAGGCCTCCTGATGGCCACCACCCACCCGCGCCCCGCGCTGCTCTGCATCCTCGATGGCTGGGGTTACCGGCCGGATCCCAAGGACAACGCCATCCTCGATGCGCATACGCCCAACTTCGATCGGCTGGTCGCGACCTGCCCGCAGGGCCTGATCGACGCCTCGGAGAGCTTCGTCGGCCTGCCGAAGGGGCAGATGGGCAATTCGGAGGTCGGGCATATGAATCTCGGCGCCGGCCGCGTGGCCGTGCCCGACATGCCGCGCATCGACAAGGCGATCGAGGATGGCTCGCTGGCGACGAACGCGATCCTCGTCGATCTGATCGCGACGCTGAGGAAGAACGGCGGCGCCTGCCATTTGCTGGGCCTTGCATCGCCGGGCGGCGTGCATGCTCACCAGGACCATCTGGTCGTACTCGCCAACATGATCGCCGGCGGCGGCGTGCCGGTGTGGATTCATGCCGTGCTCGACGGCCGGGACACGCCGCCGCGCAGCGCGCTGGAGTTTCTCGATCAGATCGCGGCCGGGCTGCGGAAGGAGCTGCCGATCCGCTTCGCCACGGTGAGCGGCCGCTACTACGCCATGGATCGCGACAAGCGTTGGGATCGCGTCGAGAGGGCCTATCGCTGCCTCGTCGATGCTACGGGCGAAGCGGCGAAGACTCCCCGCGAAGCGGTCGACCTGGGCTATGCCGCCGGGCTCGACGACGAGTTCGTGCTGCCGACCGCGCTCGACGGCTATGCCGGCATGAAGGACGGCGACGGCCTGCTGATGTTCAACTACCGCTCCGACCGGGCACGCGAGATCCTGACGGCGCTGCTCGATCCGATGTTCGACGGTTTCAAACGGGATCGTCTCGTGACCTTCGTCGATGCCGTCGGGATGGTCGAGTATTCCGCCGCGCTGAACGGCTTCCTGAAGACGCTGTTTCCGCCGGCCGTGATCAGGATGGGCCTGGGCGAGACCATCGCACGCGCCGGCCTGCGGCAGCTCCGCATCGCCGAGACCGAGAAGTATGCGCACGTCACTTTCTTCTTCAACGGCGGCGAGGAGCGGCAGTTCGAAGGCGAGGAACGCATCCTCGTTCCGTCGCCCAAGGTGCAGACCTACGACCTCAAGCCCGAGATGAGCGCGCCGGAAGTGACCGACAAGCTGGTCGCGGCGATCGGCTCGGGCACGTTCGACCTGATCGTCGTGAACTACGCCAACACCGACATGGTCGGCCATTCCGGCATCCTGCCGGCCGCGATCAAGGCGGTCGAAGCCGTCGACGCCTGTCTCGGCCGCCTGATGGAGGCGGTGAAGAAGGCGGGCGGAGTCATGCTGGTCACCGCCGACCACGGCAATGCCGAGCAGATGTACGACGAGGAAAGCCATCAGAAGCACACGCAGCATACGCTGAACCGCGTTCCTGCCCTTCTGTTCAACGCTTCTGCGAATATCCGCTCCCTGAGCGACGGCAAGCTGGCCGACGTGGCGCCGACCCTTCTCGCGCTGATGCACATCCCCCAGCCGCAGGAGATGACCGGCCATTCGCTGCTGTCGGAGGCCGCGCGGCCGCACCTTCTGGCGGTGCCGCGTCCGGCTGCCGCAGCTTCTGCCTGACAGTTGAGGACCGCGTGACTGCTCTCGCCTTGATCCGGCCAAAGACCGACTTGTATTCTCGCCCCAACCTTCGAAACCTTCTTTCCGCCGCGTCGGACCCGGCTGCGGCGCGCTCTGCAAAGGCCTCCAAATGACCCGTATGCGTCTCGCCTCCGTCGCCGCCATCCTGGCCTTCAGCGCCGGCGTCGCGCTGGTTCCCGTTCTGGCCCAGGACAAGCCCGAGCCCAAGTCGGACAAGAGCGAGCTCTACCAGCAGCTCAACCTGTTCGGCGACGTGCTGGAGCGCATCCGGCGCGACTATGTCGAGCCGGTCGACGAGAAGACGCTGATGGAGAACGCCATCAACGGCATGCTCGCCGCCCTCGACCCGCATTCGAGCTACATGAACCCCAAGGTCTACAAGGACATGCAGGTCCAGACCCGGGGCGAGTTCGGCGGGCTGGGCATCGAGGTCACGATGGAGAACGGCGTCATCAAGGTGGTGTCGCCGATCGACGATACGCCCGCCTCGAAGGCCGGCGTCCAGTCGGGCGACCTGATTTTCGCGCTCGACGGCGAGCCGGTGCAGGGCCTGACCTTGCAGGAGGCGGTCGAGAAGATGCGCGGCAAGGTCGGCACCTCGATCAAGATCTCGATCCGCCGCAACAACGTGAAGGACCCGATCGACCTGTCGCTGACCCGCGAGACGATCAAGGTCAAGGCGACGCGCTTCCGCCTGGAAGGCGACGTGGGCTATATCCGCGTCACCTCCTTCACCGAGCAGAGCACCTCCGGCGTGCTCGACGCGGTCGAGAAGATCAAGAAGGAGGCCGGTCCGAAGCTGAAGGGCTTCGTCCTCGACCTGCGCAACAATCCGGGCGGCCTGCTCGACCAGGCGATCTCCATGGTCGATGCCTTCCTCGACAAGGGCGAGATCGTCTCGGTCAAGGCGCGCAAGGCGGAGGAGGTGCAGCGCTGGAACGCCAAGCCCGGCGACGTCACCGGCGGCCTGCCGATCGTGGTGCTGATGAACGGCGGCTCGGCCTCGGCGTCGGAAATCGTCGCCGGTGCCCTGCAGGACCATCGCCGCGCGATCATCCTCGGCACCCGCTCGTTCGGCAAAGGCTCCGTGCAGACCATCATGCAGGTGACCGGCGGCGGTGCCATGCGTCTCACCACGGCGCTCTACTTCACCCCGTCGGGCCGTTCGATCCAGAAGGAAGGCATCAAGCCCGACATCGAGGTCGAGCAGGCCAAGGTCGAGACCATCCAGCAGCGCGCCGGCTTCCGCGAGGAGAACCTGCGCCGCTCGATCACCAACCCGAACGACAAGCCGGCGACCGACAAGAAGGACGACAAGACGTCCGAGGCCAAGCCTCCGGTCGACAAGCCGGCGGACAAGAAGGACGACAAGACCACCGCCGCCACGCCGGCGGCGGGCGATCCGGACGAGCCGCCGAAGGAGGCGGTCGCCGACTACCAGCTGCTGCGCGCCATCGACCTGATCCGCGGCATCTCGCTCTACACCAGCCGCGCCCACTAGGGCGCGCTTCGGTCGGGGCTGGCTTGACGGCATGGCGACGGAAGGCGAACCGAGCCGCCGACGCCTGCCGGCTTTCCTGACCAGCGGCGTCACCCGCGCTTACGTCCTGGTCGTCGGGCTGACGTTGGCCTGCGCCGCCGTCGCCTACGGCGACAGGCAGGCCAATGCCATCGACCTTGCCGTCGACGCGGCGAACGCGACCGATGGAGAGCCCGCCGCCGCGCCGCCACCCCAGCGGTCCTTCGGCGGGCTGAAGCTGCCGTCGCGGCCGCACGTGCCCGTCGACTTCCGCCAGGTCCCTGCTGCCGAACGGGACGGTATGATCGAGGTCACCGAGGACGGTCAGCGCCTGCCCAGGATCTCGGCCAGCGGCTGGATGCCCTGGATCGCCTATGCGCGGCGCTTCGACCCGCAGGGGCCGTCCGCGCGGGTCGGGTTGCTGATGCTCAATCTCGGCGCCGATGAGGCGCTGACGCGACGCGCGATCGATGAATTGCCACCGGAGGTGAGCCTTGCCTTCCTGGCCGGAACGTCCGACCTGCGCCAGTGGCTGCGACTGGCGCGCGAGCGCGGCCACGAATGCTATCTGATGCTGCCGGTCGAGGACCCGGCCGGGCCGGCTGAGCGCGGCATCCGGCCGATCGAGGCCGCCGCAGAACCGGCCGAGAACCTTCGCCGCTTGCGGACGGCCATGTCGCGCGGCGAGGGCTGCCTCGGCTTCGTGGTTCCCGGCCCAGTGCTGGTCGCGCAGTCCGACCTGATCGCACGCCCGCTGATGAAGGAGATCGCCGAGCGTGGCCTGTCGCTGATCGAGATCAATCCGGCCGGCGTGTCGGCGATGTATCGCCTCAGCGTCGATCTCGGGGTGGGCTACGCCCGCAGTTCCACCGTGCTCGACTACAAGCTCGCAGGGCAGGGCAGCGTCGAGAGCAATCTCGAGCGGTTGGCCGAATGGGCCGCAGAACGTTCGCCCGACAGGACGCCGCGGCACGATTTCGGCGTGCTGCAGCCGACCGATGCGGCGATCGATGCCATCGTCGCCTGGCGCAAGCGGCTGCAGCGACAGAAAGCCGTCGCGCTGGTGCCGATCATCGGCCATTTCGAATGCCGCGACGCCTGCATGGCCCGCGTCGGCGTCCAGCCGGCGCAGCTGCGTCCATGACGGCCGCCGTTCCGCAATTCTACCGTCCGAACGTCGGGCTGATGCTGATCGGACCGGGGAGGAGGATCTTCGTCGGCCGCCGCCTGAACCAGCCCGATGCGTGGCAGATGCCCCAAGGAGGCGTCGACAAGGGCGAGACGGCGGTAGAGGCCGCTTGTCGCGAGCTGCGCGAGGAAGTCGGCACGGCGAAGGCCCTGCTGCTGCGCGAAAGCCGCGACTGGCTGACCTACGACGTGCCGGCGGCACTACAGCCGCCGCACTGGAAAGGCCGTTGGCGCGGACAGGCACAGAAATGGTTCGCCCTGGCCTTCGTCGGGCTGGAATCCGACATCGATCTCGCCGCCCACGACCAGGAATTCGACGCCTGGCGCTGGGCCGCGCCGGACGAGCTGGTCGAAGCGATCGTGCCGTGGAAGCGCGCGGTCTACGAGATCGTGCTGAAGGAGTTCGCCGATCTTCTCGCCTGCGCGTCTCGTCGCGTGTGACGTCGGAAATGGACTATATGCGAGTGCTCCCCGTGAACTTCCGGAGGGCCTCGCTTGCATCGAAGGAAACACGATGGTCATCGTCGGACTCACCGGGTCGATCGGCATGGGCAAATCGACCGCAGCCAGGATGCTGCGAGAGATGGGGGTGCCGGTGTACGATGCCGATGCCGCCGTTCATCGCCTCCAGGCACCGGGCGGCCGCGCCTTGCCGCCGATCGAGGCGGCCTTTCCCGGCGTCGTGAAGGCGGGCGTGCTCGACCGTCAGGCCCTGGGCGCGCGCGTCTTCGGCAACAAGGATGCGCTGCGGCGGCTTGAGGCGATCGTGCATCCGCTGGTCGCCCAGGAACAGCGCCGCTTCGTCCGGCGCGCCGCGCTCCGTGGCGCGCCGCTTGTGGTGCTCGATATCCCGCTGCTGTTCGAGGGCATGGGCGAGCGTCGCGTCGACGGCGTGCTGGTGGTGAGCGCGCCGGCCTTCCTGCAGCGCTTGCGGGTGATGGCGCGCCCCGGCATGACGGCCGAGAAGCTGGCCGGAATCCTGCGCCAGCAGGTGCCGGACGTGCTGAAGCGGCGCAAGGCAACGACGGTGATTCCCACCGGCCTCGGCCTGGCGCCGAGCAGGCTTGCGCTGTCCAAGGCGGTGCGCCGCCTGAAGACCCGCCAGGGTCGCAACTGGCCGTCCAATCCCTGGCGCGATCGATTCACAGCCCAGCTCGCGCGGGCTCGGCGGAAGTGAGCTAAAAGGAGCCTCCAGAATTGCCGAGCAAGTTGCATGCGTGAGATCGTTCTCGATACCGAAACCACCGGCCTCGATCCGCTCGCCGGACATCGCGTCGTCGAGCTCGGCTGCATCGAGCTGGTCAACCTGGTGGCGACCGGCAAGACCTTCCATGCGTATTTCAACCCCGAGATGATCATGCCGGCCGGCGCGCAGGACGTGCACGGCCTCAGCGACGAATTCCTGGCGGACAAGCCGCGGTTCGGCGAGCGAGCCGAGGAATTCCTGGCGTTCATCGGCGACGCGCAGCTCGTCATCCATAATGCGCAGTTCGACCTCGGCTTCCTCAACGCCGAGCTGGCGAGGGTCGGCAAGGCCAGGCTGGTCAACGCCTATGTCGACACCGTGTCGATGGCACGCAAGAAGTTCCCCGGCCAGCGGGCCAGCCTCGACTCGCTGTGCGAGCGCTTCGGCGTCGACAATTCGGGCCGCACCAAGCACGGCGCCCTGCTCGATTCCGAGTTGCTGGCCGAAGTCTATCTCGAGCTGAGCGGTGGACGGCAGCGCGACCTTGGGCTCGCCCCGGAACTGGCGGCGCAGGTGGTCACCGGTGTGGCGCTGGCGGCGGCCGCGACGATCCGTCCACCCCGTCCGCACGCGCCCACCTCCACGGAGATTGCCGCCCATCTGGCCTTTCTAGGCCAGCTTTCCGATCCTCTCTGGCTCAAAGCCGACGGCTGATTTTTCTGCAGCGAGCTTGCGAGGACATGGGCAAGGACTCGTCACTCGGCTAAGCTCGCTGCCTGGCAGGTAACCATTTCCACGATTGATCCCGTTCCCGTCCCGACTGCCGGCGTGCGCCGCCGCCGTCGTATCCCGCTGATCTGGCTCGTCCCGGTCCTCACCGGCCTCATCGCGGCCTGGCTCGCCTGGGACACCTATTCCAAGCGCGGGCCGACCATTGTCATCTCCTTCGACGCGGCCGCCGGCCTGGCCGCCGGCCAGTCGCAGCTGAAGTTCAAGGACGTGACGATGGGCACGGTGAAATCCATCGCCGTGGCGCCGGACCTCACCAAGGTGCTGGTGACGATCGAGACGACCCACGAGGCACGGCCGCTGCTCAACGACAGGACGATCTTCTGGATCGTCAAGCCGCAGCTCTTCGCCGGCAACATTTCCGGCCTGGATACGCTGCTGTCCGGTTCCTATGTCGGCATGCTGCCGAGTGCGGAGGGCGGAAAGCCACAACGCGAGTTCGTCGGGAGGAGGGATCCGCCGATCCTGACCACCGAGGTGCCCGGCACCACCTTCATCCTGGACACGCGGCGGCTGCGCTCGATCAGCCTCGGCTCGCCGATCTTCTATCGCGATATCGAGGTCGGCACCGTGCTAGGCTGGGACCTCGGGGACATGGCGCGTACGGTCGCCATCCACGCCTTCATCCGCGCCCCGTTCGACAAGTACGTGCATGACGATTCCACCTTCTGGAATGCATCGGGCATCTCGGTGAAGCTGGCCGGCACGGGCATCGATGTGCAGATGGAATCGGTGAGGGCGCTGCTGATGGGCGGCATCGCCTTCGAATCGAAGCCCGGTACCGGCGCTCCGGTCAGCACGGCGGGCCATCGCTTTCAGCTCTACGCGGATCGGGAGGCGGCACGCTCCGCCGGCTTCGCCCAGCACCTGCAACTGGTGTCGAATTTCAGGGGCTCGGTAGCGGGCCTCGACGTCGGCGCCGACGTCACGCTGCACGGCCTGAAGATCGGCGAGGTCACGGAGGTGGGATTGAAGTTCGATCCCAAGCTCAATCGCATCGTGGCCCCTGTGCATTACCGCATCGATGCCGGCCGCATCGGCGATATCGCCGCCGTGCGGGGAATGCCGCCCGGCACCATCGCCGAGGAGATGGTGAAGCGCGGCTTCCGCGCCGTCCTGCAGGCGCCGAGCCTGATCGCCCCGGGCAAGATCGTGGCGATCGAGCAGGTGCCCGACGCGCCGCCCGACGAGCTGCGACGCGAAGGCGACGTCTTCATCGTGCCGTCGTCGGAGGGCGGCGGTTTCGACAGCATCACGCGGTCGGCCAGCGAGCTGCTGTCCAAGATCAACCGCATCGATTTCGACGGCATCGGCGTCAGCGTGGCGAACTTCGCCAAGGGTCTCGACAGCAAGATCAACGGTCCGGAAATCAAGTCGATCCTGGCCGATACCCAGGACACGCTGCGCAAGATCGACGCCGGTGTCGGGCCCGCGATGGCCAAGCTGCCCGAGATCGCCAACCAGCTCCAGGCGGCGCTCAACCAGATCACGCGGCTGGCCTCGTCGATCAACACCGGCTACGGCGGCGATTCGCGGCTCAACCGCGACATCGAGAACCTGGTACGCCAGTTCACCGAGACGGCCCGTTCGGTGCGTGCGCTGTCCGACCTGCTGACCCGCAATCCCGAGGCCCTGATCAAGGGCCGGGGCAAGGATTGAGCTTCATGACCTCGCACGCATCACCCGGCCGACGTCGCCTTCTTGCCCTGTCCGTGCCCTTCCTCGCGGCGGCCTGCGGCTCCTCTGCCTCGCCGTCGCTCTATACCCTGACGGTCAAGCCCGGGCCGGTGCTTGCCGGCGGCCCGCCGATCGTCCAGCTCCGCGAGATCGGCCTGGCACGCTATCTCGACCGCCGCGAGATCGTGCGCTCCTCCGACGGCAACCGGCTCGACGTGGCGTACAATGACTGGTGGGGCGAGTCGCTCGGCGCCATGCTGTCGCGCGTGATCGTGCTCGGGCTGCAGCAGCGCCTGCCCGGCTCCACCATCTACAACGAGAACGGCGCGATCACGAGCGATCCCAACGCCGTTCTGGCGATCAACATCCAGCGCCTCGACGTCGACCAGAGCGGCACCCTGCAGCTCCTGGCGCAGGCGGCAGTGGAATTCAACCGCCCCCGGAAGTCGGCGGCGCGGACATTCAGCATCGCCAAGCCCGTGCCGGCGCCGACCATTGCGGGCCATGTCACCGCTGCAAGCGATGCCGTCGGCGAGCTGACCGACAATATCGCAGCGCTCCTCCAGCGCTGAACGTCGTGCCTTCCGCGACCGGAACGGAGCTGCCCCTCACGCACCCCGAGCTGCGCGAGTGCCTGGGCTGCGGCATGTTCCAGATCGTGCCGGCGCTGGGACCGGACCAGCGTGCCGACTGCGCGCGCTGCGGCAGCGGATTGCGCCGCACCCGCACCGATTCCCTCGGTCGCGGCATCGCGCTCAATGCCGCCACGCTGGTGCTGTTCGTGGTGCTCTGGACCACCATGCTGATGGAGGTCTCCACCGCCGGCATCGTGCACGATTCCACCCTCGCGTCCGGCCCGCTCGAATTGGTGCGGCACGGGCTGTGGCCCCTGGCGGTCATCGTGACGTTCACCACCGCGATCGCCCCGCTCGGCAAGTATGGCGGCATGCTCTACGTGCTGGTCGGCGCGCAGGCGCGCATACCGTTCCCCGCGCTCGCCCGGGTGTTCCGCTTCGCGCGCACCATGAGCATCTGGGCGATGCTGGAAGTGCTGTTGCTCGGCGTGTTCGTCGCCTTCACCAAGCTCGGCGACCTGGTCCATATCGAGGTCGGGCCGGCGGTCTGGGCGCTCGGGCTACTGACGGTCACCGCGCTATGGGCCGATACCGCGGTCGATCCCGACGCGGTCTGGGAGGCCATCGAGCGCAGCGGCCAGACGCGGGCGCCGTTGCCCGAGAATCGCTCCCTGGTTTTCCTTCCCGGCATGCTGGCGTGCGAGGCGTGCGGACTGGTGGCGGCGCCGGGACACGATCATTCGGACGGTGGCGCGCACGGCTCGTGCCTGCGCTGCGGGGCGGCGATCCATCCGCGCAAGCCCGATGCACTCAACCGCACCTGGGCCTACGTGATCGCCGCGACGATCCTCTACATCCCGGCCAACGTCTATCCGGTGCTGACCGTGATCCAGGCCGGATCGGGCCAACCCGCCACCATCCTCGACGGCGTCGCCGAGCTGATCGATTCGCGCATGTATCCGCTGGCCATCCTGGTTTTCTTCGCCAGCGTCATGGTGCCGGTGTTCAAGCTCGCCGGGCTGGCCGTCATGTTGCTGGCGGTGATGCTCGTGACCACCACGCTCGGCGCCCACCGCCTGCTACGCGAGCGCACCAAGCTCTATTACGTCGTCGCCTGGATCGGCCGCTGGTCGATGGTCGACATCTTCATGGAATCCCTGCTCGGCGCGCTGGTGCAGTTCGGCTCCGTCGTCAGCATCGCCCCCGGCATCGGCGCCGTCGCCTTCTGCGGCGTGGTGATCATCACCATCCTGGCCGCCGAATGCTTCGACCCAAGGATCATGTGGGACGCGGCGGGCGAGAACAAGCACCGGCCATGGCGCTACCTCAGGACGGGGAAGGTCTCGTCCTGAGAGCCCGTGAACCTTTCTGCCCAGCGCAGCACGGCGAGGCAAAGAGTTCGGCCCGTCGTACGCGCTAGGCCAGACGTTCCAGCTGGAGTTCGCCCAGCAAGGCTCAACCGGCGAGATCGACCCGGCGGCGTGCCAGCATCGCCTCGTCGATCGTGAGGCCGAGCCCTGGCCCGTCCGGCACGGCCAGGCATCCGCCTTCAGGCCGCGGCGCGTCGACGAACGTGTCGGCGACACGCGACCAGCCGTCGGCAAGCTCGGCCGGCTTGGTGGCATGCATGACGGTCGACAGCACTTGGAGGTTGGCGGCGTTGCCGATCGACGGCTGGGTCTGATGCGGGACGAATTCGACGCCGTGGGCGTGGCAGAGCGCGGCGCACTGCATCAGGCCGGTCACGCCGCCCATCTTGACGATGTCGGGCTGGACCATGCGGACGCCGCTGTCGATCAGCGCGGCGACCGATTGCAGCGTGTAGCACTGCTCGCCGGCCGACACGGTGATGTCCAGCCGCTGCGCGACCTCGCCCATCGCCTTGAAATGATAATATTCGACCGGTTCCTCGAACCAGATGTAGCCGAGTTCCTCGAGCGCGCGCCCGACCCGGATCGCCGCGCCGATCGAGTAGCGGTTGTTGGCGTCGAACGCCAAGGGGTAGCCGTCGCCCACAAGCCGGCGCACCGCCTTCGCCTTGGCGATGTCTCCGGCGATGTCGCGATCGATCTCCGAGCGTGTGCCGTCCCAGCGGATCTTGATCGCCGACGGCTGTTCCGCCCGGAGCCGCGCCTCGACTGTCCGCACTACGCCATCGACGTCGCGGGCGGCATTGCCGCCGATCGAGGCGTAGAACGGGAGGCGCAGGCGCCACGCGCCGCCGAGCAGCTTGTGGATCGGCTGCCGGAAGGCCTTCCCCTTGAGATCCCAGAGCGCAATGTCGACCGCCGCCAGGGCGCCGGTCACGATCCCGTCGGGGCCGAGCTTGATCAGCTTGTGCAGCAGGCGGTCGACGGTGACCGCGTGGTCGAGAACGTCGGTGCCGATCAGCGTGGGCGCCATGTCGCGCGCCACGACGGCGAGAGACGCCACGCCGCCCTGCATTGGGGACGCCTCGCCGTAGCCGACCATTCCATCGGCATGGATGGCGACGACGGCGGTCGCCGCACCCAAGCCCGCTTCGACCGGCTGGGAGAGATCGCCCCAGCGGACCAGAAACGTCTCGACCCTGGCGATCTTCATGTCGGCTCGGGCGTCGCGCCTCAGGCGTGTCCGACCGGGCCGTCGCCGGTGATGCCGGGGATCTGGCCCTTGCTCGCCTCGAGCTGCTGGCGATAGAGCGCCACGAAATCGACCGGGGCGATGTTGAGCGGCGGGAAGCCGGCCTCGCGCGTGGCGTTGGCGACGATGGCGCGGGCGAACGGGAACAGCAGCCGCGGCGTCTCGATCAGCAGCAGCGGGCCGAATGCGTCCTGCGGCACCTCGCCCAGGGTCACCGTGCCGGCATAGACCAGCTCGAGCACGAACAGCGGCTCCTTCTCGGGCGTCACCGCCGTAGCCTCGATGGTCAGCGTGACCTCGAAGGTCTTGGTCTCGAACTGACGGGTCGCGACGTTCACGTTGAGCGTGAGCTGCGGCTGCTTCTGCTCGATCAGGCTCTGCGGCGCGCGCGGATTCTCGAAGCTCAGATCCTTGATGTACTGGCCGTGCAGGGTCAGCGGGCTGGCGGGAGCCGGTTGCGGCGGCGGGGTGGGGACGGAAGACGGGGGGATCGACATGGCTGGGGCGGTACCATGCACGGCAGGGCTGCACAAGGCGCAGGCAGGCCGCGCTCCCCGGCAATTGCAAAGGAGGGGGGCCGGCGCGATGATGAAATCCATGGAGCATGGAAGTTTGCGCCCGCTGATCGGCGTGTCGGCCTGCCTGAAGGACGGCGGCCGTGGCTGGGTTCATTCGGTCGGCGACAAGTATGTGCAGGCGGCGATCCGCGCCGTCGGGGGCCTGCCGGTCATCATTCCAGCCTTCGGCCGCGAATTCGACGACCGGGGCATGACCGAGGCGCTCGACCGGCTGCTCGGCCACATGGACGGGCTGCTGCTGACCGGCAGCCCTTCCAATGTCGAGCCGCATCACTATGAGGGCGAGCCGAGCCGCGCCGGCACCGCGCACGATGCCGCGCGCGATGCCACCACCCTGCCGCTGATCCGGCACGCGATCGACCGTGCCGTGCCGCTGATCGCGATCTGCCGCGGCGCGCAGGAGGTGAACGTGGCGCTGGGCGGCACCCTCCACCAGCTCGTGCACGAGGTGCCCGGCCGGCGCGATCATCGCTCGCCCAAGACGCAGGATACCGACGTCAACTATGCGCTGGCCCACGACATCGAGATCGTCGAAGGCGGGCTGCTTCACCGCCTCGCAGGCGCGCGTCGGGCAACGGTGAATTCGCTCCACGCCCAGGGGGTCGACAGGCTGGCGCCGCGCGCACGCCTCGAGGCCGTCGCCGACGACGGCCAGGTCGAGGCCTTCAGCGTGCCCGATGCGCCGGCCTTCGCGCTGGCGCTGCAATGGCATCCCGAGCATCGGGTGCTGGAGAACCCTCTGTCGATGAAGCTGTTCGCGGGGTTCTCCGAAGCCTGCCACGCGCGGGCCGCGCAACGGCTCGGCCTGTCGCTGCGCGCGGCCGCCGAATAGGACGGATCATGGACGGCACCCCCACGCGCAACAACGCCCGCCGCGATTTCTACGAGCGCATCGGCGGGCTCTCGATGGCGCCGCTCTGGGAATCGTTGCACCAGCTCGTGCCCCCTGCGCCGGCGCCGAAATACGTGCCGGCGGCGTGGGACTACGACAAGGTGCGGCCGTTCCTGATGGAGTCCGGCTCGCTGATCACCGCCAAGGAAGCGGTGCGCCGCGTGCTGATCCTGGAGAATCCGGCCATGCCGGGCAGCGCCTGCATCACGCCGACGCTTTATGCCGGCCTGCAGCTCATCCTGCCGGGCGAGGTCGCCCCGGCGCATCGCCATACCCAGTCGGCGCTGCGTTTCATCGTCGAGGGCGAGGGCGCCTATACCGCCGTCGACGGCGAGCGCACGATCATGCATGAGGGCGACTTCGTGATCACGCCGACCTGGACGTGGCACGATCACGGCAATGATTCGTCCAGGCCAATGGTATGGCTCGACGGGCTCGACATCCCGCTGGTCGCGATGTTCAACGCCGGCTTCGCCGAGCCTGGCGCCGAGGACGAGCAGGCGGTGACGGTGCCCGAGGGCACGTCGGAGGCGAGGTTCGCAAGCGGCCTGCTGCCGGTCGACTGGAAGCCGGCGAAGCAGACCTCGCCGATCTTCAACTACCCCTATGCGCGGACTCGGGAGGCGCTGGCCGGGTTGGCCAAGGCCGGTCCGCCGGACGCCTGCCACGGCTACAAGCTGCGCTACGTGAACCCCGCCAGCGGCGGCGCGCCGATCGCGACCATGGGCACCTATATGCAGCTCCTGCCGGCGGGCTTCGAGACCGCGCCTTACCGCAGCACCGACGGCACGGTTTTCTCGGTGGTCGAAGGCGAGGGCGAGAGCATCGTCGGCGACAAGCTCCTGCGCTGGAAGAAGCGCGACCATTTCGTGGTCCCGAGCTGGGCGAAGGTCGTGCACAGACCGTCGGGCGAGGCGGTCCTGTTCTCCTTCTCCGACCGCCCGGTCCAGGAGAGGCTCGACCTCTGGCGCGAGCAGCGTTCCTAGATTTTTGCTGGGACCGCGCCGCTCCGTGGCGCTCATCACGCATGAGCGCCACGGAGTGGCGCGGTCCCAGCGATGAAAGCTTTCAGGCGCTGCGTTTCTGGGCGGCGACGGAGCCGGCGCACTGGTCGGTCGGGATCGGTCGCATCTGCGGATCGTAGGCGTCGGCATACTGTGCCTGCGTGCCGCTCACGTAGACGAACAGCACGCAACCATCGGAACTGTAGCGCAGCACCCGGGTCGAGGCGTCGCGCCGGTCGAGCTTGGGCGGCCCGAACGTGGCGGCGAGCTGGCGCTCGTCCATGCCCTTGATCTGGCTCACCGGGATCGCGCGGCCCGGATTGGCGGAACGGAAGACGCCGGTCTCGCCGGTGAGAGAATATTGTGGGGCCGATTCGACGCAGCCCGCGAGCAGGAAGGCGGCCAGCGCCCACCGGAGTGCCGGTATCATGCCTCCGAGATTAGCGCTGACCGGCGGGCGGGCGAAAGGGCAAGCCGGGGCCGTCGGGCGGCTTGAGCGTTTGTGCCACATGCACCATCGCTGCCGTCCCCAGCACCGGCACGATCAGGTTGAGGATCGGGATCGTGCCGAGGAAGACGATGACCACGCCGGTCGCCCACAGAACCCAGCCGTTGGCCTTGCGCCAGGCCTTGACCTCGGCCGGGTTGCGCCGGCGCAGTGCCACCTGCTCGTAGTACATCCGCCCGGTCAGCCAGCCGTTGATGCCGTAGAACAGCACCGCGCCCAGGCCGGCGACGAAGATCGCCACGATGTAGAACGGCAGCATCAAAAGGTTCAGCACGATCACCGCGACTAGGAACACCAGCCCGGTCCAGATCCCGGTCCAGATCGGGATGCCGCGCGCCGGCCCGAGATGGGGATAGTGCTTGGTCTCCACGATGTCGGCGATGCGCTCCATGAAGATCGAGATCACGATGCCGAAGCTCGCCGGGAACAGCATCAGCGCCAGCACCGTGACGGCCGCGCCGCCCAGCCACTGGATCAGGCCGTCGATCCAGCCGCTGTCGACATGCGCATAGCGCTGCAGCGCCCACCAGGCGATCACGCCGATCGCGACCTGCAGCACCACAGACAGCGCCAGCGACTGCCAGATGACGACCCGCAGCTTGGGATCGCCGAGCTGGGCGATCGCGAGCTCGAACGCCCGGATCATGGCTGGGGGCGCGGGCCGGCCCGGGGGGGGGGGGTGGGCGCCCCACGGCCCCCCCCAGGGGAGGGGCGGCCCCCCCCCCCCCCCAACCACACGCCCCCCCCGGGCCCGCC